>CAZGFN010000175.1:0-1644 GCA_964524945.1 uncultured Isosphaeraceae bacterium | reverse complement strand
CTGCTGCCTGCATCGTCGAACCGGGGAGCTCCTGATCGGGGGCAAGAAGTCCCGCATCCCTCAGAGACGATCGCACCGAGGAATAGACCATCTCAGGCGATAAGTCGGTCTTGGCATACAGTGCTGACGCCTCCTCAATCTGGCGACGGGCATCAGGGTCATCGAGCAACTTGAAAATGCACGATGCAGCTTCACCGGAGCAAAAACGCAGCACCGGGATATCTTCATCTAGACACCCACAGCACTCCTCACGCGACAGCACAACCTTCCCAGCCGCCAATCCCTCGATCGTCTTGATCGGAAGACCGGTGCCATAGGCAGCCAAGTTCAGCACGACCGCTGCGGACTGATAGTGTGGCGTCAGATCATCGACCATTCCAAGAAACTCGACCCCGTTCACTTTTCTGGAGAAGGCTGAGCACACCTTTCCGATGACTTCGAGTTCCCAGCCATCCGCACGGAGCGTTGGCCAGTCATCCTTCAGAAATTGCTTGAGCCCCATCACATTGGGGTCATAGAGATTGGCGATATACAGAAGCGTCCTGGCATCATCCGTGGCGCTGAGCGTGTGCATCACTGCCGGCGAGTGGCCAGCCGTCACGACCTTGACATCGGGGCAGAGTTGCTCAAGCAAGGCGGTCTCGTCAGATTGAATGCCAAGTAAGAGATCCGCCTTTCGCAACTCTGCAGCCTCTTCCTCCGCCGTACAGTCTCTGTCTCCGAGATCTCCACCAGAGGCATCCGCAACCTTCGCTCGCCGATGCTGAATATCATGCGTGTCCAGAATTTTGAACATCCCTTCCGAACATGAGTCGAATATAACGGCGTTCCACGCGAACGAGGCAAATACGATGTCCGGCTTGAGAAGTCGCATCAGTTGGTCTGCACCAGCGATCATCAAGGCATTGCGTCGCTTGCGAAACGATGCAACTGGCCCCGCTCGCTTTGCCTCCTGTATCTTCGAAACGGCTTGATGAAAGCGGCCCTTCTCCTCCAGAAACACCTGATGGAACCTGGTGGCTTGCCGCAGACCAAGTGAGAGCATCATCCGGCCGATGCGGGATTCGCCCAACCCTTGATAAAGGTAGCGCCGTATTGCTCGATACAACGAATCATTGAACACCCAGACCTGCTTGCACCCGCGTGCCACATCGCTACCAAGGGGTGTTCGCGACAGCAGGTGAACTTCCAATCCGAGATCAATTAGAAAACGGAGTCGATCAATCGCAAGCGTGTTCCCACCGCCCCGATCGTTCTCCAAATCACCGTGCCAGCAAAAAAGCACGACTGAAGCCTGATAATCCACAGGGTCGGATTTCATGGCGCACTCACATTCATTTCATGTACCAAACCATCCACGACTTCAGTCAATGTTCGGCTGGCAAACGGAAGAATCTCGTCTTTGATGGCGATTGACTCGTACTTCAACAGCCGCGCCACATGATCAACCCACGCACTCTGCATGGACTTGGTCAATCCCCGATCACATGCCTCCTGCACCACTTCGGCCACCTGCCCAGGATGATCGACCTCGTAGACCGCTCCCGAACCAGACAGTGGCATCCTGCCCAGCAGAACGACAGGACACCCCATGAGACAGGCGAGATAGGCAACTTGCGAAACCACCGTCACCACAACGTCGCA
>CAZGFN010000174.1:0-1720 GCA_964524945.1 uncultured Isosphaeraceae bacterium | reverse complement strand
GGGGACTGGCTTGGCGGCGGCACCGACTGCTTTGGCGACCCATGCGCCGCTCCCATTGTTGGGGCGTGCTGTGTGGAAACAGTATGTTCAGTGACCACTGCGTCCGACTGCTCTGGATCGTGGCTTGGCGATGGCACCACGTGTGACGGCGATCCGTGCGCCCCGCCGCCGACCGGGGCCTGCTGTGTTGGCGAGTCATGCAGTATCACGACCAGCGATGCGTGCGGGGGCACATGGCAAGGGGCTGACACGACGTGCAACGGCGATCCGTGTTCGATCAAGGAGACGCTACGCGTCCCCCAGGACTACCCCACCATTGCTACTGCCATCGCAGCAGCCTCTGCCGGCGATGTCGTGCTCGTCGGGCCGGGAACTTGGACTTCATCGGGCGACTATGTCCTCAACCTGTTTGCAAAGCAGATCACAGTACGATCAGCGGAAGGTCCCGCTGCAACGATTCTCGATGGGCAGAACGCACGTCGTGTCGTACGATGCGGCGCTGGAGAGACGTCGGCATCCATCATCGATGGGTTTACGATCACCGGCGGGGCCGCAGTGAACGGCGCAGGTGTTTCGTTCAACGCCAGCCATCCGACGATCATGAACTGTGTCATCACCGGCAACAACGCGACCAATCATGGTGGTGGCATCTGGTGTACCGATTCGAGCAGCCCGACTTTTGTCTGGTGCACGATTTCAAGCAATACGGCTGGTGACTCCGGGGGTGGATCCGGGGGTGGGCTTCGCATCGATGATGCGAGTATGCCGCTGATTCAAGAGTGCACAATTTCTGAAAATACCGCCTACAAGGGCGGTGGGTTGTCCATCGATGGAACTGGCACATCGCCGACGATGACTTCCTCTGTGATTTCTGGCAACACGTGTGTGGGTCTTGGGGCGGGCGTTGCGGTGTATGACGCCTCGCCAGTCATCACTGACAGTTCGATCACAGGAAATGTCAGCGGCAGCGCCTGTGGCGGCTTGCTCCTGCAGAACACTCAGGCGAGTATCACTGGCTGCATCATCAGCGGGAATGCGGCCATCTACGGCGCCGGTGTGTACACGTGGAAGAGCAGCGACGTACTGACGGACTGCACCATTTCAGGGAATATCGCTTCGGGAAATGGAGGTGGGCTCAAGACCCTCGACACGGCCCCGACATTGACCAACACTGTGATGTGCAGCAACCGGCCAGACCAAGTTGATGGCAATTGGAATGATGGCGGCGGTAGCGAGGCGCGATCGCGATGCGACATGGACTGCATGGACGTTGATGGGGATGCCGATGTGGATGCAACGGACATCGTCGCGTTGCTGGAGTACTGGGGGCAAGCCGATGACATCTGCGACCTAGACCAATCAGGGCAGGTCGATCTGGGCGATCTGCTATTGCTCCTGTCGGGATGGGGCGTGTGTGACTGAGGACCCATCAGGCCGTGGCCACAGTGCCACCTCGTCGCGGATCCCCACCACCCTCGATACTTGACACACACCGCCTCGCGGCTGCTTGCACCCCGCCAAAGTACATGTGGTGCCCGTCGTAGGCATTCAGTTCTGCATCGATTCCAGTGGGAACGAATCCTGGTTCATAGTCGACCACTCGCCCTGAGTCGCTGGTCCGAACATGGAAACGCGGCGCCTCGACGGCCGCAGCGGCTGCTTCCCCCCGTGCGACAATGCCACGCCACGTCTGGGCAATGGCCGAACAAATGCGTTCGGC
>CAZGFN010000173.1:0-1721 GCA_964524945.1 uncultured Isosphaeraceae bacterium | reverse complement strand
TATGTAGCAGGACTTGGTTTCGAATCCGAGTTGACGGTTCAACGTAAGCATGGGCAGATTGCTTTCCTGTTGATTTGTGTGGATGTATCGAACCCCTGCTCTCTTTGCCCACGCAAATCCCGCTCGCTTTATTGTCTTCACCAATCCCCGACGTCGAAATTCCGGTCGTACGCCGGTCATGATGTGGGCGCACCAGTCCGCGCCCGCTAAGGGCCATGACAGCCAGGCGGTCGCTGCCCAAACATCTTCCACGATCGCCACGAATGATCCATCGAAGTTCACTTCCCAATCCACACACAGCACCTTCTCGAATGCACTGCGATCCTCAGGAAATGTGTTGATCTCGACCCGGCTTGGAAGATCTTTTTCAAATGCCTTGCACAGGCCATGGAGCTTCTCGAGCCACTGTGAATCTGTGTCGCGAAGGTGAGCCAAACTGAAGATCCCAATGGCGCCGTCTTCTGCTAGCGGCCATTCCTCGCTGGAGATGGCTGCAAGATCCATGGTCAGCAGATACTGGCGGTCCAGTTCGCTACAACCGAGATGCCTCGCAAACGCCAATGCGGGTTCATTGCTTTCCCGCACGAAAGTCATGCAACGATCAAATCCGAACTCGCGAAGGCGGTCCAGACCAGACTCATAGAGTCGTCGGCCGATTCCTCGCCTTCGAAATTCCGGATTGACCATGACTGCACAGAATGCGGGCTTGCCGCGCTCAGGCAATAAGACGAGATCGTGAAAGGAGACCATGCCGAATGTCTGTTCTTCGGACTCAAGAACAAATCCAAAGCATGTCTTTCCATGGTCTTCGACAGCTTGCTTGCGTTTCTCAAGCATCTTTTCAGGTGGAACTCTTGGCTCATCTTCGACGCGATCAAACTCGATCAGGTCAAACCACTTCTGCAGATCATCGATTTCAAGTCGCATTTCGCGCAGGCTGAATGATGCATCCATGAACTGAATGATATTACTGCAAGAGTTTCCATACCACACCCTCACCACAACCCGCCACCCCACAGCACCTCCGTATTCACGGGGGTGTTGTTGTTGAGATGGCGGTGCATTGCTCCTAAAGAGGTACGCAAGACCATCTATAAGAGACAGTTGTAATAGCGGACACCCACCAATGGGCTGCACGATCACAGGCAACTTGGCTTACGAAGGGGTGGGTCTACACCTCCACCTTCGAGGTCGCTGAAGCAGCCATGATTGGTTCGGATGCTCCGCCGATGCCTTTGGTCGGTCCAGTAGGCTGGCGACCTCGTCACCTTCTGTGCCGGTCTCATTCGGGGGACGCTGACTCCAGAGCCATCCGCCCACGACTGAATCGTTCTCGCCACGCGGCCACGATCAGCAGGATGCCCGCGATCGCTGGCGGGGCGAAGTACAGATTCCAGAGCAGCGACCAATCTAGGCAGATCAAGCCCCCCCATCCAATCAGCATCACGGAACCACCGAACAGTGGCTTCCACCAACACAGCAGCACACCGAGTTGGGAGATGCCGATCATCACAAACATCCCGACCTCAACTTGGCTGAGCGGGCGCCGGGAAACCGGCTCGTCGCCAAACACATGGGCGAGCAGCATGAACATGAAAAACAGAAAGTAACCGCTCCCGATGAGCCTTCCGGCCAACCGCAGCAGGATCGCTGACCGCATCACGGCACCAACGTGGGATCCCACCCGAGGAAGTCAGCGATACCACCGCAGACCCCCGCAA
>CAZGFN010000172.1:0-1725 GCA_964524945.1 uncultured Isosphaeraceae bacterium | reverse complement strand
CTTCCTCATCGATGGCGTTCGGATGTACCAGCGATGGCGCTGCAATTGCCGACTTCAGAGCTTCGGGCAGAATGCCTTCTGGAGTATTCCACACGTCTGTCGAGGCTGGATATGCGTCCGCAAACTGAGCAAAAGACACAACGCCTCGGTCCCATCCATCATCGTCTTCAGCCACATCTTGCTTGTCAGAGAGCCCGAACCAGAAGAGATCGCCCTTCTGCCTGAGACGCGTTTGCATACTTCCTGAAGCATCCGGCTCCAACATCGTTCCTGCATTGGGCAAATCATTTGGGCTGGCCTCGGCGGGGTCATATCGGAATCCCTGCCACGTCACCTTTGTGCGGCGAGAAGCAGGATTGGCTGGTTCATTGACTTTCCAAGTTCGAGTCTCACCGACGTTGTCATCCCACGTCCACTCGACGATGAAACTGCTGCATGCCGATCCAAGGATGCTGTTGGTGAGCGCCTGGTCATATCGAGCTGGCCCAGGCGGCGTGCGTTCCACACGCGGCCAACTCATGAGCGTCTTGAGCAAATATCGCTGTGTCCCACGCTCAAGGTCACCCGCGAGGCCAGGAAGTACCAATTCGTCCTCAAGAACATCGTGCCCCGTCACATCGAGATCTGCGTTGCCAGTGTACGGAAAGTCGTCCGCAAACCACCTGCGGCGGGCCATCAGATCGTCCGGCAAGGATTTATCACGCGTATGGAGCAGCGACTTTCGAACATCTCCGAGATTCATGGCCATCACGTCGACGCGTCCCATGTCGTGCACCGGTGCTTCACGATTGAAGCCTGCTTGGTCGTCGGCCACTCGCCTAGGATCTGCGGGAAAGAGCGACTCGATCGAAAAGGCGTTGGACAAATAGATTTGCTTGTTTGAAGCATCGGGCGGATTCGAATCATCATCGGCCATGGCCAACGCCTGTCGCGTCAGAATCCAACGGCGAGCTTCGGGCTGGTCGCCTCGGATATCGCTGGCGCCACCGGCTGGCTCAGTCTGGTTGTACAGCTCACTGAGGCTGCCTCCATGGAAGCCATACTTGGAATACACCGCATCCATCTGCCCCCCCCACTGGCCAAGCACATTGGAACGATGGAATGGCGCAACGCGGGCAAGGTTGTAGTCATCACGATGGTCATCGAGGTCTACGTCGTGACCTCGGAACTGCATGGGCAGTTCGCCATGCAGCGAGTCATTGACTTCGTCGTTTGAAGGTGTGTCGATTGAATACGCCGACAACTCGGAAGAAAACTGCAGACCGTGCCCGTAGGTCACCGCAGCTGCACCGCCGATGACACGAGGTTCTCCGCCCTCCATCACCAGTGTTGATCCATAGGGTTTCGTTGGCTGGAATCCATCCATGAAGAACAGCAACTGGTCACACCGAACGACGGCCTCATTGGAAAGCCCGGGATTGATCAGCGGGGGGCGAGCCCCGGTTTGATCCCACTTGCGTTGGTTGTAGTCGTTGGGCACTTCGACCGAGTGAATGACCAATGCACCATCCGGGCTGATTCTCGCAAGATCCGCTCGAATCTGCTGCTCGATGCCCCATGCTTCCTGAAGCACATCGCCAGACGCGTTGCTCGTACGCGTTACCGCGGACGCGGCCTGAAAAACCTGCCCACAGACCAGTACCACGACCACCAGCACCGCCACCGCGACAAGAATCTCGATGAGGGTGAAGCCTCTCCGCAAGATGGATCGGAAACCTGTCACAG
>CAZGFN010000171.1:0-1729 GCA_964524945.1 uncultured Isosphaeraceae bacterium | reverse complement strand
GCAGGGGGCGGGGATCGCCACGAACCACTCATGAAGGCGATCCGGCGGACCATCGACTGCCCCGTCCAGTCCAGCACCAAGGTGGGTCTTCCCTCCACCGGGCGAGAAGCGGCGTGCATGGCGGCTCTGGGCGCCTTGGAGCACGATGGCATTCCCCCAACCCTGCCAGAGGTCACCGGACGCCGAGAAGGCCCCATGATTGGATTTCAATGGTGCCAACCCTGTTGAATCATGCGTACAGTAGATAGAGCCTATGCACGTGATGACACCACTGAGCCTGACCACCGCGATGATCATCGCAGCCTCCGCATGGGCAGCACCTACTGCTGCACCATCTGTGGAGGTGCAGCAAGCCATTCGCGCCGCCGAACAATTGTCGCTGGCATTCGAAGCCGCCGCGACCCATGTGAGTCCATCGGTCGTCAAGATTGGCACCGCTGGCATCGTGCCAGTCAACGCAAATCCGTGGACGCGGCGGCAAGGCACCATGATGGTGGAGTCCACCGGATCGGGCATCATCATCTCGCCAGATGGTCATGTGCTCACCAACGCGCACGTAGTGTCACAAGCCGACCGGGTCATCGTCACACTCCACGATGGACGGCGCTTCGAGGCAGAATCGGTTGGCATCGATCACGGCGCAGATCTTGCGGTGCTTCGAATTGATGCCACTGAACTCCACCCTGCAGAGTTGGCTCACGACACATCGCCACGCATCGGACAGTGGGTGCTGGCCGTTGGAAGTCCCTTTGGACTTGGGCATTCCTTCTCGGCGGGAATCGTCAGCGCAACGGGGCGATCCAATCTGGGACTGAGTGAATTCGAGCACCTCATTCAAACAGACGCGGCCATCAACCCGGGCAACAGCGGGGGCCCGCTTGTTGACTTGCACGGCCGTGTCATCGGCATCAATGTCGCCATCAAGTCCATTTCCGGATCGGGTTCTGGTGTGGGCTTTGCTGTTCCGGCAGACATGGTGCACCGAGTCGCGACGTCGCTCATCGAACACGGCAAGGTCGAGCGAGGCTATCTAGGTGTCATGCTCGGACAGCGCGATCCGCATGTACAGGAACAGTTTGGCCCTGACGTGCCCCTGTGCTTCATTCAACAGGTCGAACCTAATACGCCCGCCCAGCAAGCCGGGCTCCAGGCTGGCGATCTTCTGCTGCGAATCAATAACCACCCCATTCGCACGCACGCACAGGCACGCCACGCCATCGCCACATGCCGCCCCGGCGAATCATGCTTCATCGAAGTGCAGCGAAACGATACGACCATCCGAGCCAGCGTCGTGCCCGGCGATCGCCGCACGGCCATGGAAGCCAACCTCCGACAACGACGACGCGGCGGTCAGAGGCCGTAGATTTCGCCGAACTTCCCTTCGAGGTAGGTCATCAGGAAGTCCGCTGACAGCGGCGCCCCCGTCACGACTTCGCATAGATCCGCCGCGAGATATCGCTGTCCCTGACTATGAATCTTCTCGTTGAGCCACTCCCGCAGGGGGCTGAACTCACCGCGAGCGAATCCATCTTCCAAACCGGGCATCTCCCGGCAGGCCGCGTCGAAGAACTGGGCTGAATACAGATTGCCAAGCGTGTACGTCGGGAAATACCCCATTGAACACATGGACCAATGGATGTCTTGCATGCACCCGGTGGAGTCATCGGGAACGTCCAATCCCAGATAGGCGCGGTACTTCTCGTTCCAAGCCGCAGGAAAGTCGGCCACC
>CAZGFN010000170.1:0-1758 GCA_964524945.1 uncultured Isosphaeraceae bacterium | reverse complement strand
ACCAACGTGGGATCCCACCCGAGGAAGTCAGCGATACCACCGCAGACCCCCGCAATGACCCGATTGTTGGCATGACGAACCAGTGGCATGGCCCGAATCCTACCAACAAACAGGAGGAGCAACCGCCAGTGATACCATCGCCGGCATGACGCATCTCATCGCGACGCTCCTGTCGATGCTCCTCGCTGGCCCCACCAATCCGGATCCTATTGCAGGTGTCTGGAAGGGCAGCATTGCAACGCCCAGCGGCGGAATTGAAGTGCTCGTCCACATCACGCCCACTGGCCTGAATACATGGACAGGCTCCATCGACACACCCTCGCAGCATTCCTTCGGCATCCCGCTGAGCAGCGTGCGGTTCGACGAAGGTGAACTCATCGTCGAATGCGATGTCACCAAGGGAACATGGACCGCAAGACTTGAAGATGGCAATCAGGAACTTCGTGGCACATGGACACAGCGGGGCGGCAGCCTCCCACTGAACTGCTCACGGATGCCAACTCCGCCCCCGATTCCTTCCACGCTCGCCCGCGAGTTGATCGGCATCTGGGAAGGCACGCTCGATGTCGGGGCCGTTCAGTTGCGGCTTGTGATCGGAGTCCAACGCAACTCCCCCACCACCGTCGCTGGCTACATGGTCAGCCCGGATCAGTCGCCTGAGCAGATTCCGATTGGCCGCGTTGACTGGGTATCCGACCGAACGGTTCGCATCCTGATCGGCTCGATCGCCGCGTCCTTCGACGCGGCGCTCTCACCATCCAATGACACGCTTACGGGCACATTCACGCAGGGTGGCGCCCCCTTTGAATTGTCGCTGAGTCGAGTCGAGAAACCAACCACCGCGCATCGCCCGCAGGAGCCAACACCGCCGTTCCCCTACCAAGTGGAAGAGGTCACCTACCGCAACGAGCCTGGCGATGTCACGCTCGCGGGAACCTTGACCACTCCGGAGGGTGCCGGTCCGTTCCCCGCCGCAATCCTGATCACCGGCTCAGGTGGCCAGGACCGCAACGAGGAGATCTTTCAGCACAAGCCGTTCTGGGTCATTGCGGACCACCTCACCCGCCGCGGTATCGCGGTACTCCGCGTAGACGATCGCGGCATTGGCGGCTCGTCTGCAGGGCCAGCACCAGGCACCGCCACCTCCTTTGATTTTGCTGGTGATGTCGAAGCTGGCATCGCCTTTCTCGCCAAGCGTCCAGACATCGGCCCTGTTGGCCTCATCGGCCACAGCGAGGGCGGCGTCATTGCGCCCATCGTGACCGAGCGAGACGTAGATGTCGCCTTCATCGTGCTGATGGCAGGCACCGGCGTTCGTGGCGATGTGCTCCTCGCTTCTCAGGGTGAACTCCTCATGCGGGCGATGGGCTCGGACGAGGAAGAAATCGCAGCAAGTCGCCGTACCCAGCAGGCACTCTTCGATGTCGTACTCAATGAGTCCTTGAGTTCGGATGAAGCCGAGATCCAACTTCGCGCAATCATCAAAGCCGACCCGGAGTTCGCCAAAGCATCGGAGGAAGAACAACGTTCCGGCATGGAACAGGCGCTCGCTCAACTGACCTCGCCTTGGATGCGCACTTTCGTCCGACATGACCCCTCGCCCATCCTCGCCAAAGTGACGTGCCCAGTACTCGCAATCAATGGCGAACTCGATCTACAGGTACCGGTTAAGCAGAACCTTGACGCCATCGCGGCGGCCCTGAAGAAGGGCGGCAATCCCGACTGGACCGTTCGCGCCTTCCCGGGGCTGAACCATCT
>CAZGFN010000169.1:0-1760 GCA_964524945.1 uncultured Isosphaeraceae bacterium | reverse complement strand
GTGCATGAGAATCATGATGCCGTAATGAACTGGGCGAATGGGCATGGGGCTCTCCGGTTTTCATGAGCGTAGGAATCGGCGTTACAACGAGTGCCGCTCGCCCATGCTGGCGACACAGAATCCTGCACGCTCGATCTTCTCCACGATCGCCGAGTCGTGGAGCGCTGGATTCGTGTGGTTCATGTGAATGAACCGAATCACGCCTGGCCGGGCCGCCGCTTGGTCCGCCCACGCGTCCATCGTCTCCACGATGAGCGGATGCGGAATGCCATCAAGATCCCGCCCCGACAATTCGCGCCCGTCGTAGAAGGTCGCATCAACATAGGCGACATCCACATCATCCAACAGATCGGCAAGCAGCCCGTCGTGACGGCCCCATTGATCGACATCGGGCGCCCAAAGAAGTGTTCTTTCTGGTCCACGTAACTTGAATGCGACCGTATCGCTGTGTTCATCACGGTGTGGAACCGCGATGAAATCGACCTCAAGGCCCGGGATCGGTTCACACGACTTTCCCGGATCGACTTCATGTACGTCCACCTGCCCATACGTAACGAGTTGCGCCCACGGTTGATTCGCCCGGAGAAAGTCCGCCATTCGCGGCGTCACGAACAAGGGCAAATGATCGGTTGCCGCCACTTCTTCTCCGAACTGCACCAAGCCGGCATAGTGACCGATGTGCGCGTGCGTGATCAGCACGGCTTCCACTGGTCGGCGAACACATCCCGAGACTCCTGCCAATGCGTGCAGCATGGCCAGTTGCGGCTCGACCGCAGGCGTCGCTTCAATCAGCGCCAACGCCCCGCTCACGCGGTCATGCACACCAAGAGCGCACGGGTATTCCCTCCTGCCCGTTTTTCTCGCCTCGGCGCAGCACGCTTGCATACACCCGACATGCGGCAGGCCGCCGTCCTGTGATCGGCCGAGTAGCCACACGTCGTATCGCGACTCATCCCTCATCAAAGACTCCTGTGGCGGCGGCGCTGCTCAACAGCCTAGCAGACCACATTTCGCACTCCGGGAACCGAGGAAATCGCCGATCGGCAGACCTTCTCTTGCCTCCACCCTGCATGCGGATGTAGGGTGACCACAGGGGAAACGTGGATCGGAGGTGGCCTGTGACAGCACAACACATCTGGGCAGTGTGCCTTCTCGCCATGCTGATCCCGGTGATCGCCAAGGCCGACGGCTTTCCCGATCGCTACGTTGTCACTGTGCTGGAGCATCCGGAAGGCAACGGCACGAAGACGCTTGTCCCATTTGACCTCGACGAGAACAATCGAATCACGGGATTTGCATTCCATGGATATGGGCTCGACATGACCCGCCAACCGTTCCTGTACTCGGACGGCAACTTGCAAATTGTTCCGGCAAAGTGGGATTACACGGAGGGCCACCAACTCGCAGCCGACGGAACCGCCTTCGGAATTGACGACACGACCGACAGCATCATCCACATTGATCCATCTGGCGCAACCGCCGTTGCAAGCGCAACGTTCGGGGCCTTCACCGGGCTCACGCACGTAACCACCTCCGGCTTTGTTCTGGGCCTGGACTACGACGATGGTTTCGTCTGGCAAGCAGACATCGGCTATGTTCGGCTGAGCACGTTGGAGGGCAGCACTGCTTCGACGTATGCCGCAGACGTCAACGAGTCCGGCATGGTCGTCGGCTCCAACAATTTCATCAACGGGTCCGCATCTCGCGCTTTTTTCTGGGATGGATCGGTGTTGTCCGATCCGGCTGCCGACCTCTCCGGA
>CAZGFN010000168.1:0-1822 GCA_964524945.1 uncultured Isosphaeraceae bacterium | reverse complement strand
GGCATGTGGGCGGTTTGGATGCGGTCGATGCTGATCAGCGGTTCGATCTGGTCACGGCGTGGACGGTGCTGTCGTCGGTGGTCGACCCTGATGCGAGGCGTTTGCTGATCGACGCCATGTGGAATCGAGTGCGTCCGGGCGGTTGGCTGCAGATCTTCGACTTCAGATTCAACAACCCGAGGAACCCGGATGTTCGTCGGGTTCGGTGCAGCGATCTGCGGCACCTTGGGCCGCAGTCATCTGCACGCTTGCAACGGTCACTGATCACATCACCACCAATCGCTCGGCGACTTTGTCGAGTGCATCCACGACTGGATTCGCTGTTGTCCGCGGTGCTTCCTGCTCTTCGCAGTCACCAGTTTCATATGATTCAACGCGCTGGCTGAAGTTGTTTGGTCGTTCATGAACGCCGGTTGAGGGGGCGATACGTAGCGGGCACTGCGCCGACAATCGTCTTGAGAATGCCTACCCCAAAGGCAGCGTTTGCAACACAAAAACTCCAGGCGGCGGAGGCAAACGGGATTGGCGCACCAAGGCCGCCGGCTACAGCTAACAGCAAGGCTCCAAGTTCAACGGCCAGCAGCGTCCATCCAACAGCATGGGGGAGTATCAGAATGGAACCTAGAACGAGTGCTCCTCCAAAGAATGGCGTGAACCACCGGCCGATCTTGTGCAAGAGCAGCACTCCGGTAAGGATTGGGTGGCGAAGAAGCCCTCGAACGCCCCATCGGGAGATTGTGCCTCGCAAGTTCTTTGAAGTCATACGAACACGCACGCGATATTCAGCGATGGCAGATCCTGGCATTCGGTCCATTGCTTTGGCGGTTTCAACCTGAACACAGCGATGACCTTGCAGCACAACATCAAGTGGTGTCGTAAAGTCGACATCACCGGTCGATGGGATGGGGCGATAGAGCGATCTGCGGACGGCGCAACACGCACCGGTTCCAAAGACATTTACGCCGACAAGGGTTTCCCATCGCCGCATTGCCAGTTCAAATTTCCAATATAGGCCAGCGTGCTGTGCAATTTTCTGCTCTTTTGGGTTGCCCCAAGAGAGCACGCCTGATGCAAAGCCGACCTTCGGATCGGAGAAGGGACGCAGCAACTCTTGAAGGAAATTGTGGTCAAAGACAGTCTCGGCATCGGTGAACACCAATACATCACAATCCGACTTCGCAACGGCGGCATTATGGACACCGGCCCGACCGCGTTGCGGCTTCAAATCGTGGATGATCACTTCGATGCCGTATTCGAGCCCCGCCGCTTTGGCGGCCCTCGCGGTATCGTCGCTTGAGCCGTCCGAGGCAACAATCACCGAAAGCGTTCCAGGCAGACGATTTGCGGCAGCGATATTCCTGATCCGATCGGCGATGTTGCCTCCTTCATTATGGGCAGCAATAACAACACCAACCGAGAAATCGGGAAAGGCTTGCGATGCTCGAACACCAATCCGGAAACGAGAAAGAGTGAAGATGGCACACGGATAAACGATCCAGACGAGTGCCAGTGAGGCTGCAGCAGCGATGGCCAGTGTCATCGAGGGGCGAACTTATGACGAATGAGATCTCCAAGGCCTTCGGCAAGAGATTTGACCACAATATTCCAATCTCGACTGGCTGCCACGTCTATGGCGGCTTTGCCAGCATCAGAACGCCATTGACGATTGGAGTACATGTCGGCGATGGCAGATGACAAAGCTCCCACATCGCGTGGCGCAAAGAACCTCCCACATATATTTGGGATTGCAGTTCGGTGACCGGGCATGTCTGATGCCAATACAGGGAGTCCCGATGCAAGGTACTCATTGACCTTGATGGGA
>CAZGFN010000167.1:0-1855 GCA_964524945.1 uncultured Isosphaeraceae bacterium | reverse complement strand
CCTCGTGGTCGATGGTGCAGTCAAACGCCCAATCCACTACTCAGCGGTGTTCTTCGTGCTGCTCCCCTCCAGATCCTCGCTGTATTCGAGTCAAGCCCAAGAATGCCCCAGAAGACAACCCCGTCCACGCCTCCTGAAACGCCTTGAATCCAAGCACTTACAGCCTCTTCTACAATCTGAATATTCTCTTTGGCCCATCAAGGTTACCGGTCTACAATCGCGGTGTTCGCGTCCGTATCGGGGCTTTTTGGCAACTTCCAATGGCCCCGATGCAACCAAGTGTCAAGATGAGCCGGATCGTGACTTCATTCGCAAGGATCGGCTCCGAAAGGAAGAAGCCCCCTGCGGGGGGCAACAGGAGGACGAGCAGAGATGACCCGAACCACAATCGTGGCAGGCGTGGCGGCGAGCATGCTCGCGGCCGGTACAACTCTCGGCGGATTTCAGAGTATTGAAGCCGATTTGACGGCGACCTATGGTCCGGTGACCGTCCCAGGTCTTGATGATCCACCAGAGACCTGGACCGGACGCGTCTTCGCTGTGGTCGAAGAGGGCGACAGCCTTCTGGAGGTGTACGGAACAGCTGAGAACCACATGTTCTGGGCCGCGGAGAGTCAGTTCTACCAGAACGTGTTTGGTGGACCGACATCACTGGACATTGATCCTGCGGACTTTGCGTCGATTCCCGACTTGGCCTACGACAGTTGGATGACGATTGGTGCTGACAGCGTGCATGACAACTCGCTCTCGATCGACAACGTCACCTTCAATGCCTTCAATCAGGGCTCGGCACTCTTCGTCAACAATGGGGGATGGTCTGTGACGCAAGCCAGTGGGCAGGGTCTGGCTGAGCAAGGTCCGGATGGTCAGTGGCGAGTGCTGCTGGCGCAGTTGACGGTGTTCGGTGCACCGAGCACATCGATCATCGGCCAAGCCAACTTCCGCGGCACCAATGCTGATGGCGGCGAGTGGATCGCCGAAGGCGTCTCGTTCGAACTCAATTTCATCCCAGCCCCGTCCGCTTTGGCAGTGCTGAGTTTGGGCATGTTGGCTGGTCGCCGACGTCGCCGCTGATTCCGAGGAAGGGAACGACTCATGACGATTCAGATATCAACAGTTATTGCAACGACGGCTCTTGCGGTACTTCCGGCCACCGCAAATGTCGTATACGAGGTGCAGGAAATCAACCCGAATGATGTCGCCGAGTACGGCAGCTTCGGTATCGATCTGGCACTCGATGGAGATACGGTTGTGATCGGATCTCCGGGCAACGATTTCCTCGGACTCGACTCAGGAGTGAGCTGGGTGTTTGTCCGAGGATGCGATGGTGAGTTCACAGAACTTCAAACGGTCATCGGGAGTGACACCGCTTGGTTTGACGAGTTTGGATATTCGACGGCCCTGCATGGGGAGGTAATGGTTGTCGGCTCGCGATATCACGATGCAGGAAGCGAGGTCGACAGTGGTGCTGCCTATGTGTTCGCCCCGGATGATGATGGCACATGGATCGAGACGGCCAAATTGACAGCGCCAAGTCCAGAGATGGGAGCGAGTTTCGGGTGGAGTGTTGCGACCGATGGCGACACGATTGTGATCGGCGCGAACAAGGCTGACGGCGACGAAGGCCGTGTCTACGTGTTCGATCGCGATGGAGACAACTGGATATTTACGGCCGAGCTTGTGGGCAGCGGTATTGATGCAGGCGATCACTTCGGTCGAGCCGTGGATGTCGATGGAGATACGATTGCGGTCGGCTGCCCCTACTATGCAGCTGGATGTGGGGGGAGCAATCGGGGGGGTTCGCTGTTCATCTTCGATCTTGCCCTGCCCAGGGACGTGGAGCCTTCGGCGGGGG
>CAZGFN010000166.1:0-1868 GCA_964524945.1 uncultured Isosphaeraceae bacterium | reverse complement strand
GGCTGCGAGATTCCAAAATGTGCGGTCAACCAGATGGCGAGGTGATCTACCGCAAGGCGACGGAGACCATCATCGATACCGCAGCCAAACTCAATGCCCACGGCATTGACCTGATCGTCATCCCAGTCCCATCTCGGGCTGAAGTCATGCCCGAGAAAATCGGCGGTCAATCGACTCAGTTGGTGGCGCCTCATCGATACCGTTTCATGCAGCAACTCCTGCGAAACGGCGTCGAGGTGGTCGATGTACTCCCTGCCATGATTGCAAGCAAGAACGGGGCCACGGCTGAGGACCCCGTCGTCTTCGCAGCCAGCGCGCATTGGGCGAGCCGCGGCCTCTTTGCCGCCGCAGCCGCGGTAGCCCCACGCCTCTCCCGCTACAGTTCCGCCACTCCAACCATCCCAGATTTCAACGACGTTCCAATCAGCCTCATTGAAGAACGACTCACACTGCTTCGCGAGGCTTCAGATGCCCTTCGGGCCTCTTGGACGCCCAACCAAGTGGTAATACGCACGACACCTTCCGATACTGACACGCGAGTGAAGGGAATCAAACCCATTTTAATGGTGACTGACAGTTACGGCAGCCAGCAAAGCAGCGGCAAAGGTGACTTTGGCAGTCACTTGTCATCGATGACTGGCGTGCCCATTGATAGAGTGACAGAAGGTGGAGGTGGAGCACGCGTGCCAGCCATTCTTGCACGAAATTCCGCTGAATTACTCGATGGTCGTCAAGTCGTGATCTGGCTGTTTACAGCTCGCTACTTACCGGATCGAATGGGGTGGGAGCCAGCGGTGACCATCAACGACTAGTTGACTAGCCACTCGTCGATCAGGACCAATCGGGACTTGTCTCGTACCCATACTTCAGAAGCAGGTCATTCAGTCGTCTCTTCACTGCGACAATGTGCTTGTCGGTGAAGTGATTGCGCCAGTCGCCATGCACCCCCTTCCTAAAGTGACTACTCAGATCTTCTTCTCCCTGTTTGCGCCCACCCGATCGCGCCTGAAATGAGTTTCTCGACATGATCTCATTGAATGTGTCCTCATCCAGGCCACGGTCAAACAAACCAACGAAGTTAAAAATCGATCGGAATTGCGATCGGTAGGATTCGCCAACAAAGTCCTCAAGACGAACAGTCATCGCGCGACTATTGCACGTTGGCCACGCTTCCATCCTCTGCCATTGCTTTTCACAGAACTTGATTTCCATCAATAACCCTTCCTCCTTGGTTACAGTCTGCAACTTCTCGCGAAATGGGATGAGTTTCGGCCAGTTCGCGGTGTTGTGAGTCTTGAGATGTGAAAAATAGGCTGATACGATGACGTCTCTGGGATCTCGAACAACATGGAAGCCCAGATAATCCAGACCAGCCAAGCAACTACTATCCACATTGACCCAGGAGAGCAATTGCAGTCCATGAGTTGCCACATGCTCCGCTGGAAGACCGTCAAAGTCAGTCGCACGTGACATCTTTGCATATGAAAGACCCGTTGCCTGAGCCACTTCATTCATAATGGTGCGAATCCAGTTTGTCCCACATTTGTGATGGCCGAAGTAGGCGACTAGCGGCCTTGGTGGGGCATCAGCCATTCGACGTGCCGGAGAAGGGAGAGGCGTAGGCTTGGGCTTGGGGCTGGGCTCGGGCTCGGGCTTGGGAAGCGTTGGCACTTCGTCCTGGCCTCCGGCACCGCTGGGCACAACCCCACCTATCCCCTCAATCGCGACCGACAAGGTGTGATTGAGATGCACCCGCCCAAGACTTGAAGCACGATCCCCCCGGATGGTGAATCTCGAAGCAACATTACGCCAAAGAAAACTCTGCCCGTCCTGGATCGGCGTAACGACCAGATAGTTGCCGGGCCGAA
>CAZGFN010000165.1:0-1877 GCA_964524945.1 uncultured Isosphaeraceae bacterium | reverse complement strand
ACGGCGACTGGTAGCGAGATCCGCCTCGACATCGATATTCACCCCGAAAGCAGTGCCCAGTGCTTTGCTTGGTGCGGCCCGGATCGGCTTCTGTACTGGGGGGGGGATGACCAACTGCATGCATGGCGGCCCTCCACCGGCACGTCTGAAGTCATCGATGGCCCCGGCGATCTGGTGGATGGAACGCCGTGGTTTCTGTCTGCCAGCGAGGATGGTCGGTTCATTGCAATGCATCTTGCGGGTTGGACAAACCAAGATGCACCGCAACGTGGCCGAGCAGCGGGATTTGGAATGATCAGTTACACAACGTCGACTTCGTCGGATTTCGTGCCTCAGCGAACGGGGCTCTTTTACCTTGCCAATGATGGAAGTCTGTCTCCGCTCTCCATCACGAACAGCCCCCCACAGGGCAGAACAGTGTTATTTCGTCCTGGCTATTCGTATAGCGACCTCGCCGCCGGCCCGCCGGGGAGGCCTGTTCGCAAGTCACGTGCCGAAAAGAGTGTGCTCGTGTACTGCTGGCCAACGAGCGGTGGTGACGTGGGCTACGCCTATGTGAATGTCGATGGTCCGGACAGAATAAAAAGCGGCGGGGGTGGGGGGAGTACGTTTGTGGGCATCTCCAGTCCCACCACGGCAATGGCTTTCACGCCCGACGGATCCAGATTGGCGACGGGTCACAAGAGTGGCACAATCCGATTCTGGGACATGAAAACGAAAGAGTGCACACTTGTGCTTCGAGGGGAATTCTTTGACGCACCTCACCAACCAGTCAACAGTTTGAACTTTACTGATGACGGAACGCAATTGGTCGTTTCGCACGATGGAATGGGTTCGCGGGTACGGGTACTCGACACATTGTCGGTGAGCGAACGCAGCGAATTGATTGAAGCAAGGCGTGACGTTGTCGCCGAAGTTCGGCCCACGGTGGAGCGATTCGCGTCTGAACCCAATCATCGCAGCGACCTCGAGGAAGCAATGGCTTTGCCAAACTTTACGGATATGCAGCGGGACGTGGCTCGTATCGAAATGCTCAAGCGAGCCAGGCCGCTGCATCCGACACCTAGAAGCGCCTATTTCGCTGTCCGGCACGAGAAAGAGATGCGCAACATACATCATAGATGGATGGAGTTGGCTCACCAACGCCTGCCCGCGGACATCGTCGAGTCGATCGCGACGCTTGTTCAAGCGGCGCCCGCGCTCGCAGACCCAGAGTCGCAGTTGGCACTGGCTCTTGTGATGTCCCAAAGCGGTGATCATGCCAAAGCGATGCAGACTGTGCAAAGCATCAAGGACGACCTTGTGTCAGGAAGATTGGAAGCGAAGGCAGAGTCGTATATGGCCTTCAATACTGATATCAATAGTGGGTCCAATATTGAACACAGGTCAGTGCACAGGTATTACTTGGGAACGGACCGTCTCAATCGCATAACTTGGCTGCTCGTCACGGAGATCCATTCGCTGATGCAGGCGATTCGAAGCGATCAGGATATTGATGAACGCGAGTGGGACGCCCTTTCCAAAGATCTGAACACGCTGGCGTTGGAGATGGCCCAGGAAGTCGTGAAGCAGAAGCCGACTTGGGGCCATCTCAAGACGCTTGGTGTTGCGGAGTATCGAAACGGTTTGTACGGGAATGCCGTGGAGTCAATCAGGCGCAGTGCCGTGTTGTTGCAAGAGGATGGACGCCAGCCCGACCTCAGCAATACAGCGATTCTCGCCATGGCGGCATGGCAACTCGGCGAACACGAACGTGCCCGGGTGTTACTTGACGAGTGTCGGCAGTTGTCGGGGCCTCGGCCAGTTCGGGACTTGGGAAAGAGCGATGGGGAGCGGTTCTATGAAGAAGCACGCAGCCTGATCGACGGCGGGTCATG
>CAZGFN010000164.1:0-1970 GCA_964524945.1 uncultured Isosphaeraceae bacterium | reverse complement strand
TTCGCCAGAGATTCCTGGACGGATCCAAGAGGGTACTCGGGCCACTGTATGCGCCGATTCGCCGTGGGCTGTTGAGGACTGATCGAGGCAGGAGTGCACAATCGCCGCACATGGACAGGAACCAATGAGCTCTCCGTTACCGGAGGATAGATCGTGCCGACGGCGACTTCTCTTATTGCTTGATGGTGAGTTCTGTGAGCGAGAAGGTCGATTTTCTGCCACGCGAGATCGTCTTCATGAATTTCTCACAGGACTCGCAGAGCATGACTTCACCGTCACGGTGGCTAGCAGATGCCGCCCTGCTGAAGCGCATGACAATCTACTATCGCAGATTGTCGAGTCAGAGCACATCCGCTTTCGTTCCCTGCCGCACTATGTGGCTTCGTCTTCGCGTTACATCCGCCGTCGGTTTCCGTGGGATCTGGGGCGGAGGCGTATTGCGGAGTTGATTGCTGACCATGACATTGTCATCTTCAGGTTTAATCACGCGTATGGCAGTACGATTTCATCAATGTGCCGTCGTCTCGGAAAAATTTCCGTGTGCTGGTGGTCTGGGCATCCAACAGCAGGGGTCGGCGGGCGGACCCAAGTACACCGGTACATCAAACGACTTATTCGAAGTGTAGAGTTCATTGGCATGCGACGCAGGTCGCGGCGCGATTTCAATGTTGTACTGCATCCGGGTTATCCATCGCTACTGCCCAACGGCATTCGGCATGCAATGATCGTACCGACACTTATCAAGCAGAGCGATCTGCAGGACGGCCCACCAGAGCGACGTCCAGGCGATCCATTACGAGTGATATATGCCGGTCGACTCACTCAAGAAAAGGGGGTTGGTCGCATCATGTTGCTGTGGGAGCAGTGCCGCGCAAATGGGTTGAATGTCGAATTCGCGATTGCGGGCGATGGCCCTATGCTGTCAACGGTGCAGCAGGCGGCGATTGAAGGCACTGGCTTGCGATACCTCGGTAATTTGGGAAGCCACGCACTGCAGGCGGCGATGCGATCTGCACATGTCATGGCTCTATTGTCTGACAGTGAGGGGATGCCGAAGATTCTTTGGGAAGCGTGGTCCGCAGGACTCCCGATTCTAGCAACGCCGGTTGGTGGTCTGAAGTACGTTGTGCGGGCAAACGAGAACGGTGCACTCTTTGTGGCCGACGACATTAATGGTCAACTTGAGTTTGTCAGAATGCTGGAGAGCGATGATACGTTGCGTCAGGCACTGGGGGCGACGGCTATCGAGTCGGTCGATTGCCGAACGCGTGATAGGCAACTGAAATTGCTAGCAGAACGACTTCGTTCGTTAACAGCACAATGACGACTGTGATGTAATCAGTCTGTTACGGAAACTCAGGTGTGATCGGAGCGAATCGGCATATATCCAGTTGGAACCTGACCCGTCAATATCAATAGCAATCCCTTGGCAAAGGCGAAGTTGGCGAGGAAAAAACTCCACGCGGCGCTTGCCCCGGGTACGGGGGCAGATAGTGCGCCTAAAAGAACAAGGATTGCGGCGGCTGCCTCAATTGAGATCAGCGCAATCCCGATGGTGGATGGCAGCAGTAGCAGGCTGCCTAGGAGTACAAGTAGTAGCCAGATCGGTGTAAGCCATCGTCCAATCTTGTGCAAGAGCAAGACGCCGGTAAGGACGGGATGCTTCACAACCCCGCCCAGTCCCCATCTGGTCACTGTGCCGAGTAGGTTCTTGGCCGTCATGCGTGTTCTCGCCCGCACTTCGGCGCCAGCATTCGTCGGCATCGTGTCGACAGCAATGGCTTCCTCCACTTGCACACACCGGTAGCTCTGTAGTCGTACATCTAGTGGTGATGTGAAGTCCACATCTCCAATGGGAGGGATGTTCTTATACAACTTCCGACGAATAGCGCAAACAGCGCCGCTGCCGAAACAATTCAATCCCAACGTCGTCTCCCACTGTCGGAGCTTCCGTTCCATTGTCCAGTACA
>CAZGFN010000163.1:0-1975 GCA_964524945.1 uncultured Isosphaeraceae bacterium | reverse complement strand
CGGGTACTTCACCGCCTCCATACGGGATCTGACCAATCGGCAGCAGGCAGAGGCGACGATTGAGCGGGGCGTTGAGCAAGAGCGACTGCTCCGGCGAGAATTGGACCATCGTGTCAAGAACATGCTTGCGCATCTCGTGGCACTGTGCCGGCGTGCTGCTTCAGATGTGTCCGAGGACGGCGCAGCGATCGAGTCGCTTGTTCATCGGATCGAGAGCATGTCGCAGATCCATGACCTGCTTGGGAGTGAATCGCGATGTGGGTTGGATATGCGTCAACTCACCGAGGTGTGCATTCGGCCATATCAGACGTGCAGTGAAAGTGTGATGATCAACGGAGCAGAACTGCGGTTGCGAGACAAGGCTGCAATCACGCTGACAATGGTGTTCAACGAGTTGGCAGTCAATGCCAGCAAATACGGCGCTCTGCACCATGAAGGGGGTGTCGTCAAGATCGCGTGGGAGATCCAGAGTGATGATGAAGGGGCATCGTCCTTGATGATCTCATGGGAAGAGGTGCACGATGCCCCTGTTCCGCAATCGCTTGATGGCGGGCTTGGAACGGAAATTATTCGGGCTGCGATTGGATATGAACTCGGAGGGACCGTTGTGCTAGAGCCGACTTCGCAGGGGATCTTGTTTCTCGCTACTGTCCCGGTTGCTCAGGCATTGCTTGATGAGACGGAGTGAATGACATGAAATCTCCAGTAGTCCTTCAAGAGGCGGTATTTCATCCAAAGGTGTGTCTGTACTGGCTGTTCTCCGGTGCCATCATATTGACTGTCATCGTCATCACAATTCCACTTCTGCCACTGTGGTTTCTGTTCGGGATGATCGTGACCAGAAAATTTCTCGAGCACATGTCCTGCACGTTGACTGACCGGACGCTGGTCGTCAAGAAGGGCTGGCTCAACCGGATCGAAAAGACGATTCCGTTGGAGAAGATCACCGACCTGGCCATCAAGCAGGGGCCGATCATGCGAGCGATGGGGCTTCATCTTCTCAGCATCGAGACGGCGGGTTCTTCGGGCGGCGCGGCATCCGGCTCGCTCGTTTCGTTGATTGGCATCGAGGGCACCATCGCCTTTCGCAATGACGTTCTGGCCCAGCGTGACAGCCTTGTGTCTCAGCACCACATGAGTGAGCATGCTGCCGAGCCGCAGAGAGACACGCTTGTTCACATTGGCGAGACCCTCGATCGTATTGAGAAGTTGCTGCAGTCAGATCGTCGAATCTGAGCGTGAACTCAGAGATCGAAATGCTCGAGTACTTCGAGAAGGTCGTTGACGTCGACAACGCTATCCATGTTGAGGTCAGGGCCGCAGATGGATCCCGCAGGCTGTGGTCCCCACGCGGCAATCACACTCAACACATCGTTGATGTCGATCGTCCATGTTCCGTCGGCGTCGCCTCCGAGTGCCGGCTCGATCAGTGCCCAGTGCCCGTAGTTGTAGTTGTGGTCCCAACTGATGATCATGGCGCCCGAAGCGTTGGCATCTCGGGGCGTGCCGTACGGTGAGAGGGGAGGTGCGCCGATGAGTCGGTGCCCAATCAGATGGACGCCGCTTTCGACCGACGCGACGAAACCGTGGTTGGTGTACTGGGCATCCAGAAATCGACCGTAGACCATGCCCGCATCGGTGATGCCAGTCAGTTCGATGGCGATCATGTCGGGGGGAAGCGTGAGAGACGTGGCCGCGATTCCGCCTGGTTCGGTCAAGAGCAGATGTGGATCTTCGTTGTTGGTGTGCCACGACATCGCGATCTCGCCGTGGTCATTGGCGATGACATCGAAGTTGTAGGCGGCGCTGATGCTTGCCACCGGATCGTCAAGCGTAAGCGTTCCGTCATCCAGCGTGGCGAGGTAGATCGTGTGCAAACCACCGCCGGGCCAGAAACCATCTGGAGCGTGCGCCAGGACGAGGCGATCCTGCTGATCGACGGCGACGCACCGGGTCGTTCCGGAGAGGTCGGGAG
>CAZGFN010000162.1:0-2030 GCA_964524945.1 uncultured Isosphaeraceae bacterium | reverse complement strand
GCCTTGAGGATTTCCATGGTGCTGCATGATCCGGAGACGAACCTGGAGCACGGCAAACTCGTTCAGTTCATTGTCGAACTTCCCAAGGAGCGGCTGCAGTGAACCTAGTAGCGGAACATCATCGTCGAGGCAATGCGCTCATCCTGGTGGCCGGCATTCTGGTGCTGCTGGTCATCATGGCCACGGTGTTTTTGTCGCGAACAAGCACGCTGCGGGAACTTGGAACCGCTGAGCGTCAGGCTGCGTTCCATCGCGATCGCCGCGAGTCCGCCGCAAACGAGATCGCGCAGCAATTGGCCGACAGCCTCTTTGTGCGGCCGCTGGACTTTACGAGTGCCGAGTACGATCTTGGTTTGCCACCGGATGAGCAGCGGAGGCTTGTGAGTGATGTTTCGGCGCCGCGATATGGCGTTGATCCAGAATTCACGTGGAACCGAGCCCCATGGGAAGTTGTGCCTTGGACCAACCCGCCGGATTGGCTTACGTGGCCGCTTCAGCCGGGTCAACTGCGGGAGATGGTGGAAGAAGAAATACCCATTGACTGGGAGAATTGGCGGTGGTGGGAGGATCGAGCGGACACTGGCGGCGGTTTCGGCAATACCAGTGGCGGCTTGGATCTCTTCGACTGGCCCGGTGGGGGAGAAGTATGGCCTCCACAGGATGAATCGCACTTGAAGGACGTTGTGTTGCAGCCCAGGGAGAATCCGCTCGGAGGTCCGGGCGTCTCAGACACTCGTTGGCTTCGAGACATCGAACCGCAACGCATGCCGGTTGAGAGATTGAATGATCCATTGGTTCCGGGTGGCTTCACTTCGCAACCTAATGCATGGTCGGATCGCTTGGCAGACGCATACAGTCACTGGAGGCATTTGTCATGGATCGGTAGGCCTGACAATGCGTGGCGGATGTGTCCGGATATTGCTGATGTGACAGGTGTTCGATCATTCATTGATCCAACTGCGAACCCACCAGAGGGGACGATGACATCCGATGGTGTTCGGCATGCCGATCCGAATTGGGACTCGACCTGGTCTGATGGCCGTCGATACTACGGTGGGGCCTATGACCGAATGGACGTCCCGATCGAGCAGTGGCCCGCCATGATGCCGACGGCGGCAGATGTGAGTGGTGTCAAGCAGCGATTAACGGATCCAGACCAATCGCTCTATGGCGACTCTGCGACCAGCGTGTACTTGCCCGACGACCCGGGTTTTGAAATCACCGCGGCCCCGCAGAATATGGGTCTAGTTGCTGGTGATGACATGCTCTTGGATTTCTGGGACCGCTGGTTGGCGTGGCTGCGACCTGAGGGATACAAGCAGGCGATCGTCGCGGCCAGAGCAGGCAACGGCAACTTGCTTCCGCCCAATTTCTATGATCTCGACGATCTCGATGGCGACGGCAAGCGGGGTGAGTACTTCGATTCGACCGATTCGGCGAACTTCCCGGGCGAAACGCCCATGGACGAGTTCCGCCCAGATACCGCTCGTTGGAACGTCTCCCGTATTCTGACCGACACCGATGGTGACGGGTTTACTGATTCCTTCTGGTGGCTCTCGCCACACGTGGGGGTGGACGGTACGCGGCAAGTCATAGGGGTCTCGGTGACGGACAACTCCGGCCGAATGAACGCCAATGTAGCGACAAGATTTGTGAAGTCCGACCAAACCGGGACGCTTGAATCAACCCGCGGCTGGACGCCAGCCGACCTCGCCCTGATCAGCCAGAACTTCGGGCCGCTCGGCAGTGGTGAGTACGCCCCAAACGCCGCACCGATTTGGAACACAGGTTTCCTCGACATCGAGCAGCACCAGCCCGGCTTGCTTGAGAGTGATTGGGACATGTCACAAGACTCGCTACTCTCCGTCCCGTTTGTGACCTATCCAGCCGATGGTCAAGGAAGCGGTGCTGCTTTGAGTGAGGCCTACCAAATTTGGAACTCGAACTATTGGCGGTCAACCTCAAACCGGGCCTTCCTTGAAGCAATCAACGTTGATGCTGGCGGAGCTCAAAATCCGTTCTTCCCAGAT
>CAZGFN010000161.1:0-2138 GCA_964524945.1 uncultured Isosphaeraceae bacterium | reverse complement strand
CACACTGAATGCGAGTCCAGCAATCGTCATGCAGGGCAGAAGCACTAGAAACAACAGAAAACCAGTCGGACTAAAACTGTCCATGACGATCGACACGACCAGCAGCACCGGGATGTAGAACGCAAGATCAAAGAGCAACCGGAGCACATCCGCTCCAAGTAGCCCCAGTGGCGACACCTGAGTCTGGGTAAGCAAGGATGCGGACCGCTTCAATAGTGTCAGCGGTCTGGCCAGCGCATTTGTGAAGGCCTTGAGCAGCAACATGCCATACAGCACATACACACCAAATGGAATCATCAGTTCTTCGCCGCCGATGATCCCACCACTCCGAAGAACAATAAACACTCCAGCAATGACCAGTGGATCAGCAAAGTTCCACAGGTATCCAAACAGCGAGGATGAGAAATCCTTGTCCAGATCGCGGCGAAACAGACGAGTCGCTACCAGCAGTCCTCCTGATCTTGCAACTCGCATAGTGCCATCCACTTTATTCATATGATCAACTACTCACTGCTCAAACTGGGTCAATATGCGCAGATTGCCCACAAGACCCTGTAGAGTTGGTTGGTGTTTCAGGCCAGAGTCCCTCCGCTGAAAGCGCCATGCGAAAGTCGCCATAAATCGCCTCGCTCGACAGATTCCTCTCCGAGTACGTTGCCGCGTCCTCTTCCAAAATGCGGCGAGCAACTACGTCATCTCCAAGATGGCCGATTGTCTCAAATGCCTCTCCTGAACGGAATCGCAACAGTGGAGCCTCCTCGCTAAAACACTCGCTGCATTCCACACGACTAAGAACCACCTTGCCAGCAGCCAAGCCTTCGATCGACTTGATCGGCAAGCCGGTTCCATACGCTGCTAGGTTTAGGACAATCGCAGCCTGAACGTAGTGCGACCTCAGATCGGCCACCTCGCCAACAAAATCAACATTCTGCACAGATGCGGGAAAGGCCGAGCAGATCGTGCCAATCACCCGTAGGTCCCATCCCGCAGAACACAACGACGGCCAATCATCCTTAAGAAACTGCTGAAGACCCCTGACATTCGGGTCGTATAGATTTGCGACGAACAAGAGAGTCCGCGACTCCTCCGGCGATCCCATCCGCTCCATGAGCGGAGGCGCATGTCCCACCGTCACAACCGCGATATCCGGGGAAAGCGACTTCAGTAACCCGGTCTCGGCACGCTGAATGCCAAGCACCAGATCCGCCTTTTTAAGTTCCGCCAATTCCTCGTCAGCCGAGCACGCACGATTTTTGAGGTCACCGCCCGAGGCCAGTGCTATCTGTGCGCGGCGGTGCTGAATGTCGTGTGTATCCAGAATCTTGAATGTCTTCTCGGGACACGAATCGAAGATCGTCGCATTCCAAGCAAATGACACGAATACGATATCCGGATTGATGGTTAAAATGAGTTGCGAGGCGGAGCCGATCAAATAGGGGTTGCGTGGGCGAACAAATGACGACAATGCATCGGCACTAGATTTAGAATCTCGTACAGAGTCGACTTTCCGCACACCTTCCTCACTTTCCTCCTCAAGCATTTGCTGATATCGACCCGCACGCCGATAACCGAGCCTCAACACCATGCGCCCTACCCGCGTTTCTCCCAATCGCCGGTACAAGAATCGGCCAAGTTGCCGCTGGAGAGGCTCATCAAACTTCCATGCTTCGCATCGTCCAAGCCTAGAGAAAAATTCTGCTGGGGTGCGAGAAAGAATATGCACATCGAAACCACTCTCTATACAAAATCGGATTCTGTCGATCGCGACTGTGGTGCCCCCACCATGATCTTTCGACAGATCGCCATGCCAGCAGAACAGAATGATGGGTGTCTCGCTAGGCATATGGTTCCACCTCACACTTTGACCGTGATCGCAGAGGCCATGTCCTCGACAATGTCGTCGACACTGCGTCGCACAAATCCACTTACCAATTCTTCGCCCTGCACGAGTTCGTACTTCAGCATCCTCGCGACATGGTCCACCCAACACCGACACATCTCCGTTGTCATTCCACGATCACAGGCCGTCTTGATCAATTCTGGGATCTGGGACGGATGCTCGACCTCATACACTGCCCCAGACCCAGACAACTGCATCCGGCCCAATAACACCACGGGCTTACCCATCATGCAGGCCA
>CAZGFN010000160.1:0-2156 GCA_964524945.1 uncultured Isosphaeraceae bacterium | reverse complement strand
GTCTTTGCCTTGGTTGCCATGGGTGGGCAGGATACTGGGGTGGCGGTCTGTCCGAGAGGCCCGCCATGGCGTTGATACGGCACTCCCCTATGAGCCCCGCCGCCGGTTCGTGCGAAGGCCGGAATGCCACCATAGGTGAGATTCAGCACCTTACAATTGGTGATGTCATCGACCTCCGCCTGTCAAACTCGCATGGGCTGGAATCCGGAGCCGCTACAGTGGATGGCTCACTTCAAGGAGACAGGATGCCACGCATCCCAGAGACATCAGGCCCCGCAGGCGAGCATAACGGCATCGAGTTCATTGATGGGAACAACGTCCGCAAGCGATATGCCAGGAAGGATCATGGACTCAGGGGCTTGAGATATCGACTCATCGGGATGCTCGGGGGGAGTGTTCCGGTGGAACAATGGTCGCCAGCCGCGAGGCGGGACTTTGAGGCGGACTGTTTGGAGTTGTGGGACTCCAGAGGATTCTCTGTTCCCGTACCGGCGAAGCGTGTGGATGCGGTGGCGGAACTGATCATGCCCCGAATCGAGGGTCCGACACTGCAACAGGTTCTTGGTGACAGCAGTCGCGATCTTCAAGACAAGCTTGAGCATGTCGAGCAGGTCTTCGAGGAAATGCGGCACCGGCACTGCTGGGCAATCTACGAGGGCGAGCACCGACTGGTTCATTACGATTCCAACACGAGGAACATCATGTTCGCTTCCAGGGGCGTGACGCGGATCGACTTCGAGATGGGGAGGCTCGATGAGAAAATCGATCGATCTGCCGCACGTGAGGTGAAGAAGGTCACCATCGAGATCATCAATCAAATCGGATCAGGTTACGCCGATGAGATCATGAATCTCCTTGTCCGCTCCTATGGAATTCGCCACGTTCTGCGGCGCATGGCTGATGAGGAATTGGAACGGTTGATTTCGTTCATCCATGTTCGAAACGACCGGAGGAGAAAGGCAAGCAGTCCTGGCTTGTTTACCAAGCTTGATCTCGCCAATGCGCTTCGGAAACGAGACATGGTTGGTAATCGACATCTGTCACCGAGGCGATCCGAAAGTTTGCTTGAGGAAGCCACCAATACGAGTTGGGACGGCAAGTTCTATCAGTCATTCGATGACGAAGATCCACGGGGACGCGACATGCGGCATCGGTATGAGATCATGCAGTTTCCAGATTCGTTGGAAGGGCTGAGTGTGCTCGACCTCGGGTGCAACCTTGGTCGGATCTGCATCGACGCGATGGATCGCGGTGCATCACGTGCTGTCGGGATCGACTTTCGGAAGGATGTCATGGATGCCGTGAACGCCTACTGCCGCAAACGCGGGAACGGCGCCGAGTTCTACGGAGTAGACGTCAATGATGGAGCAGCCGCACTGAAGAGGATTGTCGGCGAACAACCATTCGATATGGTCTTTGCGCTTGCGATCTGGTCTCATGTTGACCAGAAGGAGCTCTGGGAGATCATTGACTCGTGTTGCGGGCAAACCTGTGTGTTTGAAGACAATGCGCCGAGTCGAGTAGGGAACGTGGCGGCGGTGGAAAGAACGCTTCGCGATCAACTTTCCTTCAACGAGGTCGAGTTTCTTGGATTTACATGCGATCGCGGAATTCGGTCGGTATTCAGGTTGCAACGGTGAACGAGGTCGTGTGATTGCCCATGGACTCCACACAGTCCAAGACACGTCTCTATGTTCTCCGACGCGCCGCTGGAGGTATCGGCGGCGCAGAATTGGTGGTGCGGCGGTTTCTGAGTGATGTTCGGCGACACCTATCATGTGGCCTCGGCGGCAAGATAGCATTGGCGGGGTGAGTTCTAGTCATCAGGGCCTCATGGCAGCCGGACTCTTCTGTAATGCGTACATGAGAGATCGATCGGGAGTACGCGTTCGATGGCCTGTTTGAATCGTTGTTTGCGATCGCGCCTGGACAGGCGATAAGTTGGGTCGGGCTCAAAGGTGGTGTTAGCAGATTCTGTGAGCCATGGTGTCATCGCAGCGGGATGAGAACCAGTGAAGGGCGTAAGGCTTCTGGCATCAACTTGCTCGTAGGGATCGCTTGTGCCAGCATCGTTTTGCCAGAATTGGGATGTCCACGTGGTTTTCCTGTTGTGAGCAGCGCGGCTGCGTACCCAGCCATAGTGATAGACATGCGCT
>CAZGFN010000159.1:0-2163 GCA_964524945.1 uncultured Isosphaeraceae bacterium | reverse complement strand
AGCCTTTGCAGGTGCGGTGGGCGTCGATGCTCGCCTCATCAATGGACATGACCGAGGATCGGTTTCAGCGGTGCTGTGTGAACGCCCGAGTTGTGGCTTCGATGCTTCCTCACGAGGAGGAGTTTGAGAGTGCCTAATACCAACTTCGACTTTCTTGAGAAGTACGACGACCGCGTGGCCCATCTCGCAGCGCAGGCCGAGGCCTACGTGCACAGCGACCCAGACTCGTCGCTCTTCAAGTTGCGGCTGATGGTGGAGGTCATGGCACGCACGCTGGTCGAATTGAATGCATCGCATCTTGTAGATGCAGACCTCGCCACGATGTTGCGCTCGCTGCAGCGGAGTGGATTGCTCACCCGTCGCGAAGCGGATGATATGCACAGCATTCGCCGTGACGGAAACGCGGCGGTCCATGGCCATGAGAGCACGACACCCACGGCGCTGCGGCGACTACGAGATGCGTGGCGTTTATCACGCTGGTATGCACGTACCGTCAAGCGCGGAGCCAAGGTTGACCCGCCTCCGTTTGCGGCGCCACCACCTCCGCGTGAATCTCGCATGCAGCAAGAAGCTAGGCGCAAGGCCGAAGAACTTGAAGAAGTGGCCGAGCAGCGTCGAGCCCGCACGCGAGCGGCGCTCTTGCTCTTTGGTGATGACGATGATCTCACGGCGATGCGATGGCGGATTCGCGGCGAACTTCGCGCGCTCGACACGGTGGCCGTGGCTGCGGGCGAGCCAATTGTGGACGCTGACTTCGTGGCGCTGGTCATGGCGATGGACTTGGAGCAGATTCTGGAACATCCGGCCTGGGGCAAGACCAGCGGCGAGGCCAAGACCCAAGTTGAGGAACAGTTCCAAACCTTCAAGGTGGCGCATGAAGCGGCCGAGCAGGACTACCTCACTGCCCGAACCGAGATCGCGCGGGAAGCACGCGCCCACGGGTGAGTAACCGGTACATGGATGCGTTGCCTTGGGTGCTGTTGAGCTCGTTATAGAAACGATGGCAATTTGTTTGGAGTACGCTTAGGGCGTATAGCCGTTTGGAAGCACTAGTACGTCCTTTCTCTCCAAAACACCTGCTCTCCTACGCTTGTGGCGAAGCCGCGTAATCCGTCCAACGGCCCCTCATCCGTGCGTATATCCGCAGGTCTGGGCTTGCAGCGGATCGCAATTGCCGCCACACTCTGGGTACAGGCACGGCCCATATGGGCTGTTTTTCTTTCGACGGTCGATACTCATGGCAGATAAGGCAATCTGAGAGAGGATTCACATCAATGATGCTTTCAACTGCTGTACTTCTTGGATTGACGCTTGGAGGTCTTGAGATCGACTCCCACAACTGGGCCGAGATGGCCACGTTGACACCTACCACCGTTGATGAGGGTGGGTACTTCGGGTACGGCATTGCCTCCAGTGGCACGGTGGTCATTATTGGGTCGCCCCTGCAATCTGCCGGCCAAGCCCAAGTCAGGTTCTTCAGCGAGGCCGAGCCTAGGTTCGATGAGGTTATCGAGCTGGAGCCATCGGATGGTGAAGCAGGCGATTACTTTGGTTGTGCGGTTGCTGTTGGAGATCTGGCGACCGAGCCAGACGAAGATGGTGGGGTGGCTTTTGTTGGCGCGGTTGGATGCAATGGAACCAGTGATGGGGGGACAAATCTGCTTGAGGCTGGCGCGGTGTACATGTATCAAGATCCCGACGGATCTGGTTCGCTCGTCGAAAGCATCATCATTCCATTGGATCAGACCGGCGGACAAAACTTTGGCTTGGCGCTGGACTTTGATGCGTCGCGTCTGGTCGTCGGCGCGCCTGGAACCTCTACGACGAGTCCAGAACTTATTTCTCATCATGGGTGCGTCTATGTGTATGAATTTGATTCCACGGGCACCATGACCAGCGAGACGCGAATTGATCCTCCCACACCGGTGGACGAAGAACGGTTTGGCTATTCGGTGGCCATTGACGGCGACCGTCTGGTGGTTGGCGAACTCTTTGGCTCAGACGGCGTTCAGTGGGGCGGGGTCGTGCAGGTTTATGATTACCAAGTGTCGGTGGGTTGGGCGCACTCGGCGACGCTCGTCTCCGATGATCCCGCGTTCAACCACTCGATATCGTTCGGCTATCGAGTTGATCTGCAAGACGATATGATCGTCGTTAGCGAAG
>CAZGFN010000158.1:0-2188 GCA_964524945.1 uncultured Isosphaeraceae bacterium | reverse complement strand
GCACCGGCGCCATCATGGAGTATCTTCCGGCCGGCACACAGTACGTCGGAGTCGATCTGTCGTCTGATTACATTGAACACGCGAAGTCACTCCATGACCGAGGTACTTTCATCTGTGCATCCGTCGGAGATCTTGATCTCGTGGAGGCCGGGGCCCCAACGGTCGTGCTAGCCATCGGGCTACTGCACCATCTCGATGACGAGGAGGTTCACAAACTGTTCCAAGACATCTCTCGGGTCATGGCAGAGGGTTCACGACTGATAACGAGCGATGCGTGTTTGCTGAAGCGGACACATCCGTTGGCCAGACTGTTGATCCGAATGGATCGCGGGCAGAATGTTCGTACACCCGATGCCTATCGACTGCTTGCCGAACGTACGTTTGCAGATGTTGAGGTGTCGGTTCGAAGTGACTTGTTGCGAGTTCCATACGACCACGCGATCCTCACGTGCTGTTGTGTTCGGTAGGTGAGTCACATGAGTGGTTTGACGCTGCCAGTCGCATTTATAGGCGATCTCACACCCTTCTGTGGTGTATTGTGAGGGGATATTGCGCCGTACGCGAGTCCTTGGGCTCATGTCGAATACTATTTTCATTCGTACGAAACGATTTCCTCAGATGGGAGACGCCATGAGTGTGACATCCATTTTCTTTGCAATGGCGCTTTCGATAGCCGCAACCGCCGCTCCGGTTTCAACCGGAGGGTCACCGTTGTATCTGACGCGAGACATCCCCGTCATCGGGCAGCGGCTTGGACTGACCGAGGACCAAGAGGCAATGCTGGTGTTGGGCCAACTTCTCCACGACTACGACCGGGCATTTGTGGCTTTGTCCGAAACCACACAGCGGGTGCGCAGTGAGGCCTATCAGGATCTACAAGGCGATGAATTGGGGGCGATACTACAGGAGGCTCAGCAACAATACAGGTTCGATGCCGAGCAACTTGCAAGAGCTCTGGAGCGAGATGTTCTTGTGCTGTTGGATGAGTCAAAACATGCTCAATGGCAATCCGTCCGTCGTGATCTTACGCGTTTGCGGCTCCTGCCAAAGGGGCAGTTTTCGGCTGAGAGAGTTGATCTGACAAGAGTCTTTGATGAAACGTTCTTGGGTGATTCTGTTGCATCCACACAACTTGGCCGCGATCGCCTAGATCAATGGGAGATCGATATCGATGCAGCGATGATTGATCGGATGCCCTGGGACCGCATTGGCGTCAATGAGGTTCTGCACTTCATCAGTTCAGGCGAGCGTGATCGGGCGGCCAGTCTGCTGGAATCAAAATACATGCACAGTGTCAATGTGCGTGATATCAACTTGACGGCCATTCAGGAACTGGTGGATTTGCTTCCCACACCTCACAATGAACGGTGGCTGGTTGCTGTGACGATGGCGGCATTTCCAAGCATCTATTTCAGAGACTCCGTGGATGTGCTTGTGGATCAACTGCTTGCGACGGAGGCGATTGTGCAGGTGGACGAGGGTCAATTGGTGGTGGCGCTGGATGATCTCCATGGCAAATATGTTGCCGAGCGAACTCCTATTCGTCAGATACTGGTTGCGTACTTGTTGGACCACGAGGGTGTCGACCAACTTAGAAAACTGCAAAGAGTCGACTTGGCGACGGACTACCGGAGAGTTCTGGCACATCAACGGCTCCACGCACTGTCCGATGAGTATCAGAACTTGATCGCGGAATTGATTGGGGCCGACTCTTTTCAAGTTGCTTTGGATGCGATTGCCATGAAGAACTCCGCCAAACAATCTACGGAGGTTCCCAAAGGGCCAATGGGCCCTAGTTTAGAGAACATCATTGCATCAGATCCGACAAAAGTCGGTCCGAATAGTGGTGCACCGGTAGGCACAGGATCAGATCTCGGTCCGAATGACGGTGCCCCGACGGATCACAACGGGGGCAAGGGGCCCGCTGACGATCCGCCGCCCCCAGATTCTCACGGCGACACACCGATTACCAACTTGCCCCCGGCAGATCCTGAGGAGCAGGGACCGCAGGGGGCGCAAGAACCCACTCCTTGATGCCGCCAAACTATGAGTGATTTGGTGGCCGGACCACGCGAATCGCCAAATAGTCCCCCAGCCACCGCATGCGGCACGTACGCATGATGACGTCCCCGATCCAGTAGACCGGTCGTGTGATCCAACCAGGGAGGCGTACATATCCAACAAGTAG
>CAZGFN010000157.1:0-2238 GCA_964524945.1 uncultured Isosphaeraceae bacterium | reverse complement strand
CGGGATGGAAGTGCAAGACAGTCAAGCCCAGACAGCAGCGGTGTAACCGGCCGCTGTTCCCCCATCAAATGCAATCGCCCCTTGAGGGCGCCTTGTCCACGTAACTTTTCAGCATCCCCCCCCGCCTCACACCCGCGACCGACAAGAAGACAATGCACATCGACTCCTCGCCCAACCAACAGGTTGACCGCCTCCACGAGTAACTGCTGGTTCTTGTCTGGGTGCAATCGCCCTACGCAACCGATAAGAAACGATCCATCATCAATGCCAAGCTTGTGCCGCAGTGCCGCACGCGCACCCGGCACAGGCGCCACCAATGTCGGATCCAGGCCGTTCTGGATCACTTGCATCCGATCATTGTCATACCCGATAGCCTGATGCTGCTTCATCGCCACGTGGCTATTAAAAATAATGGCGTCCACACGCCCAGAAAGTCTCGCGCCAGCCCGAATCACTCGGCGGGTCAGCCATTTCTCCTGCTTCATGGCGTGAAGTGAGTGGCGAACATTCCAGCAGACGGGCGGGCTTCCTGCTCGTCGTCTTGCCAGCAGAGACAATAGATTGGAGTGATACAGCCACGACTGGATGATATCGGTCTCAGACTGGGCAATCGCTCGGCCCAACTTGCCAATCAACCCCGGTCCAGCAAGCCCCCTTCTCGCGCCGAGACACTGCACATCAATACCACAGCGACGAAGATCTTCTCCAATTGGGCCATCGCCGATCAACGAAATCACTCGCATCTCACACACTGCGCGATCTATGTGCTGAGCTAGTCGAAGCAGCATCGTCTCGGCGCCACCTACCTGAAGATTATTGATGACGTGAGTTAAACGAATCATGATGTACGCTCATGCAAAGATTGATCTCGCACTTTATGCAACATCGACTCTGTCTGCTCAAGCAACTGAGACACAGAAAATAACTCCATAATGCGATCGCGGCAACATCCCACTGGCTCATCACTGGCAACCGCCAATGCGGCCTCTGCAATGGCCTGTCTATCACCGATGGTCACCTTGGCTCCGGTTTCCCCAACAATCATCCCAGACGCTCCGGCCGATGTGACGACCGCTGGTGTTCCACAAGCCATAGCCTCGGCAACAACATTGGGAAAGCCCTCTCCAATCGAGCACAACACCAACACGTTCATGGCGTTGTAGGCCGCGGTCATGTGCTCACAGCGGTCTACCCACCGCACTCTTTCTTGAATGCCCAAGGTTGACGCAAGGCCTTGAAGCGATTGTCTTCTCGACTCCAACCCATCGCCAATACAAACGAGCACCGCCTTGGAATTATGGCGGGAAATCAGTGCCATTGCATGGAGCAGTGTCTCATGGTCCTTCTGGACAGCAAGTCGACCAACGTGGCCAATGAGCATTGCGTCTGATCCGATCTTGTGTTCACTACGAAACAGCTGCCCCGCCGTTGTATCAAGACAATATCGCTCCGTATCAATACCATTGAAAATAACCTGCTCCTGAGGAGCCACGACGCCGATGTCTGCTGATTCAGCAATCGCGGCTTTCGCATTGGCAATGATGCCCCCTGGCTGCTTTGTGCGGGCAAGCAATCGTGTTGGGATTTTTAGCCGAATACCTGGTTTGATGCCCGCACACCGCAAGCCAATAACAACCGCAGGAGGTGTGCGCATTGAGGCCGCCGCCCGACACGACAACCAATTCGGCCACTCTAAAGCGGAGTACACCACATCAACTGGATCGCGTTCCAACGATTGCTTCAATCGTCGCCATGCACGCAGCAGTTGCACCAGCCGTAGTGGGCCTGGCCAAGCATGTGGCAAGAGCACGTCCCGATGGACATTCCCAAGCAAAGCTTCGATCGTCGCATCGCTCGCTGGCACCATGGTCACTACACGGACGTCGTGCCCCCGCTCGGCCAGTCCACGGGCGAGTATCGCAAATTGTCGCTCCGCGCCGCCTATTGAGAGTGATCCCATGACAATGGCAATCTTCATGGTTGGCCTCTCGACTCCAGCCACGCCTGAAACATCAGGATGTTCCAGAGATAGGCTCCATGATCGATGCGACCACTGAGATGTTGCCGCCACGTTTGTCGAATCGGCTTGGCCCGAAAGTACCCCTCCCTGTGAAGTCGGGATTCGCACAACAACGCCTCGGCCCAATCACGCAGCGGTCCACGCAGCCATGCCCCTAATGGAACACCAAAGCCCATTTTTGGCCGATCCCAGCATGATGCTGGCACCATGTCGCCAAG
>CAZGFN010000156.1:0-2305 GCA_964524945.1 uncultured Isosphaeraceae bacterium | reverse complement strand
GGTCTGCGTGATCCAGATCCATCGTTCACGCCGTGGCCGACAGCGCTGCGATTCACCTTGACGCTGCACGACCCCGCGGGCGCGCTCGAGCAAGGAAAGACACTGCAATTTGTGGTGCCGCTTCCAAAGCGGACGGACATGGGATCATGATGCGAGGCCACACAATGAAAGCACGATCGGGCCGACGGGGCAATGCATTGGTACTCGTGGCCGCATTGTTGGTGTTGATGGTGCTGATGGCCACGGTCTTCTTGACCCGTGCTCGCGGCATTCGCACCAGCGCCAAAGCTGCCCGCCAGGTGGCCGAGCGTGACCGGCTCGTTGAGTCGGCCGCTCGATCGGTCGCTTCAGAGATTGCGGGCAGCCTGTTCACTCGCCCAATCGACTACGACCCAAATGACCCCTTGCTCGGCGACGCTCGCACGCGTCCCGTCGAGGAAGCCCGGCGACTTCCGCCCAGCCCTGATGCGACGCGGCACGATGTCGATACCACCTTCGCATGGAATTACGCGCCCTCAGAAACCGTCGCGTGGACCAACCCACCCGACTGGCTGACGTGGCCACTGCGTCCAGGGCGTCTTCGCGAAATGGTTCGGGATCAGGGCTATGCGCTCGACCCCGGTGTCTGGAGCTGGCCAACGGTCATAGGTCCGGACGGTCAGCAGTACCCACTCTTTGCTGGCGGCGACTGGACCGGCGCCGACATCGACTCATCGAACATCATTCTCTCGCCTCAGGAAAACCCGCTTGGTGGCCCGGGTGTATCCGATACACGATGGCTTCGCGACTTGGAACCCCAGCGTTCGGCCAGCCGCCCACTGAGCAACCAGCAGGACATGTTCAATGACCCGACGCAACTGCCCGACACGCCCACGACGGCCTTGTCCCAGCGTCAGGCCGATGTGCCTACGCACTGGCGGCACTTATCCTTCCCCGGCACGTCGTGGAATGGATGGAAGATGTGTACCGACATCGCTGATGTGACGGGCGCGAGGACCTCACGCTATCCCGATGGGGCGCCGGGCAACGGTGCGTGGGTGGATGGCTACACCTATTACGGTGGCTTGCTCGATCGCCTCGACCTGCCCGTCGAGCAGTGGCCTGCGATGATGCCGACCTATCGCGAGTCGGGCTTTGGCGGCACCACCGACTACCGTTTGAGTGGGTATGCCACGGACAACCCAAACATTGCTAACAATCTTGAACCGATTGATTCCGATCTTGGCGGTACGGCCATGTCGCCTGGAAATCCAACGACGCCGCTCTATCCCGATGACACGCGTTTGAGTCTGGCGGACGGCAATTGGGCGAACTCGCACTGGGATTTCTGGGACCGCTGGCAGAACTGGTTTACGCCGCTGGGCTACCGCGAGGCGACTCGACTGGCCGAGCAGGGCAGTGGCATGTTGCTGCCGCCCAATCTCTATGACCTGTCGGACATCAACGGCAATGGCATTCATCATGAGATCGGCGAGCAGGCCGACGATGAATATGACTCCGGCACACTGAGGCATCTCGTGTCACGGGTGCTGGCCGACAGCGACGGCGATGGAAACACCGATGCGTTCTGGTTCCTCTCACCCGAGATCGGCGCCGACGGAACGCGACAACTCGTAGCCATGTCGGTGACCGACAACAGCGGCCGACTCAATGTCAATGCTGGCACGCGTGGGTTCGGTTCCGACAGCGTCGAGGGTGGCGGCACTCGCTGGGACTTTGAAGGAACACGCGGCCTGACGCCAGCGGATTTGGCGCTGGTTGGGCAGAATTACGCACCCTTTGGTCCCAACGACGATGTCATCGCGCCCATTGGTCAGCCAACGTGGAATATCGGTTTCTTTGACGCCGATCACCATCAAGACGCATTGCAGCGTGGCTTACAAACCAATGGTGGTTGGCCAGTGGTGCACCCGGTCTGGGCGAACTACAACCAACAACTCGCGCCCTACTACGGTGAGTCCGAACGGTTCGGCTGGCACAGTGAACGCTGGCAAGAGCCGTCCAATTGGACATCCAACCTGCTGGGCGCCCTTGGCATTCGTGATCACATGGCCTTCCCGGACGGCTCGTGGGGAGGCAATGGCCCGCCCGATGTCAATGATCGCGAGAACCGCACGTTCTACTACCAGACCGGTGTCTCGCAACCCGGAAGCCCACAAGGCGTGTTCACGCCATTTACGCTCAGCGATGAGTTTGAGTTGCGTGCGTATGAATCACAGAACATGCCGTGGCTCTACAGCCGTTTGGAACGGGCCGTGGGTGGCATGACCAGCGAGTGGGAAAGCGAATTTCACGATCAGAACAT
>CAZGFN010000155.1:0-2306 GCA_964524945.1 uncultured Isosphaeraceae bacterium | reverse complement strand
CGTGATCGGCCGCCCATTGATGCCACGCTGCTGCATCGACCAGCACCTGATGCTCACGCCCTCCCCACCCGCAGCGAGGTTTGACCCGAATCGGCCACGGACAGTCTGCCGCTGTTGGATCGGCGGTGGGAATCGGATGATGCCCGCGCGAGGCGAGCCACTCATCACAAGTCGCCTTGTCAAGTACGGTCTTGAGCAGCGAATGGCCGGGCACTGCCACACGAGCACCTGTTTCTTCAATCCTCACTCGGTGCGCCGCTAACACCATCAACTCATGCGCGGTGGCAGGCACGACCAGCGTCACCGATTCCTCTCGGCAGATCGATTCGATGTGGTCGAGGAACGCTTCCTCTTCACAGAGTGGTGGAGCGTGTAGCACGCGATCCACTAGCCCCTGCGTCACATGCTGCAAGTTGATGTCGCTGAGGATGATCCGAACATCTGGGATGGCTCGCAGGCACTGCACAACCGCCAGTCCCTGAAAGCCACCACCACAGGTCACCAGGACCGTATGTTCACTCCTCGCCATGCCGTTGCTCGGCCCGAAGATACATACCGTTGCAGTGACCAGGAAGTTCATCACCGACAATGCACATCGCCTCGTAGACCTCGTCTGGAAGTGAGAGTAACTCAAGTTGCCCAGACGTCAGCGGCTTGAGCAGCAGCCCGTGGCTCGCCGTAACATCGAGACCAGCTTCCTGCACGAGTGCCGTGATCGAGGCAAGATCGAAGTAGTGCCGATGCCCGAGTTGGCGATCATGGTCGTTGAGTGCATAGAGATCGTCCAACATGCCTGCATGATGGCCAAGCAGACGATGCAGCGACCTCGCATTTGGAACCGCGATATGCATGACTCCATCGGGCGTGAGGAAGTCGCGGTATCGGCGGACGATGAGCGCCGGATCAACCACATGTTCCAGAACAAATCCCATCTCGATGGAGTCGAACATCCGATCTGGTGTCCACTTCTCGAAGAAGCCTTCCTTGATTGAGATGTTCCCCGGAAGCACATGGTCGTTCGTGAACCCTTCGATGATGGAGGGCGAGCCCTCGATGACGGTGTAGGAATCAACGTGTTCGGCGGCCTTCAGAAGCGCCGTTGTCACGACACGATGGCCGATGCCGAGACTCAGCAAATTCCCTATCGGTCGAGCCTTCATGTCGGCCAGCACATGTCCCACATACCGCCGGAGCATTCGCTCGTTGTCATCGTGGTAGCGGAAGGTGGTCCGATATGCCTCGTCAAGCGAATCGAGGTGTTCAGATGTCTCAAAGGCAGGCATTTCATGGCTCATGGGCATGCATTCTCCCTCGTTTCAAGTGGTGTAACCCCCTCCCGACAGTCGCTGGAAAGAGAGCGAGATTATACTCGCAGTTCGATGACCCGCGTCGCCATCAGCCAATCGAACTACATCCCCTGGCGGGGCTGGTTTGACATGGTGCGACGAGCGGATCACTTCGTGCTGTATGAGGATGTCCAATACACCCGCAGAGACTGGCGGAATCGCAACCGCATCAAGGGGCACGACGGGCCATTCTGGCTGACGATCCCGGTCGAACTTGGTGATCGCAACGAGCAGATGCTTCGGGACACTCGCGTCGCGAACAATCGCTGGCGAGCCAAGCACTGGAATTCGATTGTTCATACCTATCGAAAAGCGCCGGGATTTGATCGATTTGAGACAGAACTCAAGTCCCTCTATCTGGACAACGACGACGTCATGCTCTCTCACATCAACGAACGTTTCATCCGATGGACATGCGGCGTATTGGGTATCCAGACACCGATTACGCGATCGTGTGACTATGATCTCGTGGATGGGCCTACGGCTCGGCTGGCCGATCTCTGCACCCAGCTCAAAGCCACCACCTACTTGTCCGGACCAGCTGCCAAGGACTACATTGACATGGACCGGTTTGCCGATGCTGGAGTCGAGGTCGAGTGGATGCAGTACGAGGGTTATCCGCCATATCCTCAACAGGGGACGCCCTTCGAGCCGGGGGTCAGCATTCTCGACTTGCTTCTCAATACAGGCGATGACGCTCGTGAGTACATGGAGAGAAGGGAGCCGACATGCAACTCTCCGTCGTAACCACGCTGTATCGATCCTCGGGCACCGTCGAACAGTTCCACACAAGAGTCGCTGCTGTTGCTGAGGCGTGCGCCGACGAGATTGAGTTCATCTACGTAGATGACGGATCCCCGGATGACAGCGGCGATCGAGTCCTTGAGTTGATGGGTGCTGACAGTCGCATTCGTCTTGTGGAACTCTCTCGCAACTTTGGCCACCACAAGGCTGCTATGA
>CAZGFN010000154.1:2091-2325 GCA_964524945.1 uncultured Isosphaeraceae bacterium | reverse complement strand
CCCGTGGATCTGTCGCCGCCCCCTGGTGTCGAGTTCGACATCGATGGTGGCACGAAGATCACGATCACTGGCCCAGACAAGCATCTCGTTGGTCAGTTCGCGGCCAACATCCGCGATAAGCGACGCCCCGAGCCGTACAACGGCAAGGGCATCCTGTACGCCGGCGAACAAATCATCCGTAAGCAGGGCAAAGTCTTCGGCGCCTGATGGCACCGATGTGTGAGTACACGATAT
>CAZGFN010000154.1:0-2081 GCA_964524945.1 uncultured Isosphaeraceae bacterium | reverse complement strand
GATCACCGAATTCAACGACGTCTTCGACGCAAGAAGGGCATTCGTGCACGCCTCATGGGGCAGCCCGATCGTCCGCGTCTGACCGTCTTTCGAAGTGCCAACCATATCTACGCACAGGTCATCGACGATCTGAGCGGTCGCACACTGGTCTCGGCATCGACTGTCGAGAAGGAGTGCGGGGGATATGGCGGCAACAAGGATGCCGCAAGCGGTGTCGGCCAGCGTCTGGCCGAACGTGCCAAAGAGGCGGGCGTGAAACGCGTCGTCTTTGATCGCAACGGATATCGCTTCCACGGACGAGTGAAAAGCCTTGCGGATGGTGTCCGCGAGGGTGGACTGGAGTTCTGAGCCGGTCTCCGGCAAGAAGGCAGAATTATGGCTGAGTTTCTCGATGGATCAGGTGGGATCGAATCAACCACCGTCGGCGTGTTCCGAACTGCGGCAACCGTAAAGGGTGGTCGTCGGTTCAGTTTCTCGTCATTGGTTGTTGTTGGTGACCGCAACGGTCGCGTGGGTGCTGGGTATGGCAAGGCCAATCAAGTTCCTCCGGCGATCGAAAAGGCACAGAAGATCGCCAAGCGAAACATGCGTCCGTACCCAATGGCCGGTCGTACCATTCCGCATCAAGTGGAAGGTCGCTTTGGTGCCTGTCGCGTTCGGTTGATTCCCGCATCGCCCGGTACCGGTGTTATCGCTGGTGCGCCCGTGCGTGCTGTATTGGAAATGTTCGGTCTGCAAGATTGCCTGACCAAGTCCTTCGGGTCCAACAATCCGAAAAACGTCGTCAAGGCGGTCCTTGACGGATTGAGCCACCTCCGCAGCCGCGAAGACACCGAACGACTTCGTGGCGTGGAAATCGGTATGTCCGAAGTCGAACAGATGATCGTCCGTGGTGGCGACCTCATCGGCGCGGCAGTCGAAGCGGATGGCGATGACGAGCAAACACCGGCGGCCGACGAGGCCGGCGAGGAGACCCGATCCGAGTGACCCCCCGGGGCACGAAGGAAGGAGTGAACTCCCAATGATGATTCATGAGATTACATCCAAGGTGGGCCGATACAAGGGCCGCAAACGTGTCGGTCGTGGTACCGGCAGCGGAATGGGCAAGACGTGTGGCCGCGGCCACAAGGGTGCCGGTTCCCGCTCAGGCAGCAAGCGTCGTGCCCACTTCGAGGGCGGCCAGATGACTTGGGTTCGTCGAATGCCAAAGCGTGGCTTCACCAACTCGCAGTTCCGAACGGACTACCACGTGGTGAACCTCAAGACGCTTGAGGATCGCTGCGAAGATGGCGCTGCGGTCACGGCCGAGACACTGGCCAAGGCCGGCATCATTCGTGACACCAAGAAGCCATTGAAGATTCTCGGTGAAGGTGAATTGACCAAGCGTTTGGACGTCACCGCAACAAAGTTGTCCAAGTCTGCCTCGGCCAAGATCGCCGCTGCAGGGGGCAATGTCACCGAGGTGCCGCTGACTAAGTGGACTCGGCCGGCCAAGGGCAAGACCAAGCCCGCCGCCAAGCCCGAACCTAAAACTGCGCCGGCCGACTCCCCGGCATCTGAAGAAACTCCACAGGACTGAACGATTAAGAGATCCCACTCACAAGGCTGAAGACCAGGCATGCTCAACGCTGTCCTTAACATCTTCCGAATTCCCGAACTTCGCAATCGTGTGTTCTTCACGCTTGGGATGATCGCGATCTATCGCATCGGATTCTGGATTCCGCTGGTCGGAGTCGACCAGACACAACTCGAAGCGTTGGCCAAGGAGTCGTCTGACTCGGCCAGTGGCTTTGGCAAGTTGCTTGAGTATGTGTCGGTCTTCTCTGGCGGCTCGTTCAAACAGTCGACGATCTTTGGTCTAGGCATCATGCCCTACATCACTGCGGCGATCATCTTCCAACTCCTGCAATCTGCGGTCCCGCGACTGCAGGAGCTTAAAAAGGAAGGCGCCTCGGGTCAGCAGCGAATCACCGAGTGGACACGCTATGCCACCATCGCCATGTGCCTGATTCAAGGCTTCATGTGGATGAAGTTTCTGCAGGCCAATGGTCTGGTGCAGCCACTGTTCCGTAGTCAAGGCG
>CAZGFN010000153.1:0-2362 GCA_964524945.1 uncultured Isosphaeraceae bacterium | reverse complement strand
ATCGAGGGTTGTTCGCTCGAGCGCAAGACCCGCTTGAGATGTTGCCACAATACTCTGAATAATCTTGGATAAGTCGGCGTCTTCCCCAATTAGCCGCATTGTGTGGGCGTTGGCTATCATGCAAAGCGTACTGCGTTCAGACTCGTCAGCGATGCGGGATCTCAACAACAACATGGCCCGCACAACATCATGATCGTTGCCATCACACGTGTTGCGCAACGCAGCGATGCCATCCGACTCGCGGCCTGACTCCAAGCAGGCCTTCGCCAGTGTGCCAATAGACGACATTGAGCCGTGCCTTGTCGTCAGTTGCCTTGTTGCACTGGCAATGGCACCGTCAAGATCACCCTTCAAGCGAAGAATTTCGTCTTGCTTCAAGCTCGGTGGCATTCAAATATCCATTGTTTCGTGCTCATATACCATTCTGGGAATTCACAAACGGAAGTTGAACAACAGTCGTACATATGAACTCCAGTCAGATCCAATTCGGAACCAAGAAAAGAACTCGCCCGGCCTTGACCGGCTGGCGACTAAATAGCGAACTCATTTGGGGCCAGTTTCCAGATGCTACGGCGTGGATGGTGGCCATTGTACTGCTAATGGCAGGGCTTCATTTTGGGGCGCACCTTCCATGTCAGCCTCTGATAAACACACCCCAGTACCTATGAGTTCGCGGCTCTCATCCCGGAGCGGTCTTGCTCACCGAGGTTCAGTAGTTCCAAGCCCATCGAATGTCGTCTTCCTCCAATGGGGAGTCAGCTCGCGGGGCTGATTCTTTCGGCAAACCACCGCAATCGGCACACCGTCCTCGGCCCGACGCCACCCCCACGCACTCTACCCATTTTCAAGCCGCGTCACCTTCAACCAATTCGTCCCCCAAACAGAAACCGAACTCTGTACAACTGCGTCTCACTCGATTTCGACCGGGTTCGCTCCAAAGCGTGATGGTGCCACACATCTATCCTGAGTAACATACCCACATGTCGCAAGCAACTCGAAGAGCAAACCAACTCCAGCGCGCAGGAGATATGAATGGCGCGCTGGCGCAGGCCGCCCGAGGACTGGCCCAAGGTGGTCGCCAACAGGTTCTCGCGTCAAGACTGGTTGTCCAGATTTGCCTAGAGACAGGGCGTGAGCAAGACGGTGTTGATCTGCTCGAATCCGATTGTAATATCACAGAACATGATAAATGCCTTGCGCTGCTGGCACTGCAATCGCGCATCACCGATGACGCCGATCACCAAGTATTACAGGAGCGTGCTGCCGATCATTTGACGCGATTGCTGGACTCGAACTGCAAATTCGTCCAAGTCAAACAATGTATTCGAACGGTGTCCCTAGCAGGGCTATCTCTCCCTCTAGACCTCCTTACGCGTATCGGAGCACAGGCTCAGGTTCAGCCGCGGGAATCAGAACTCCTGCCCCTTCGCTTCTTGAATGAACCTGTTCCAACCGATCATGCTCACCGGAATCTGTTCGTCAGTGGTTGCCCACGATCTGGAACCACGGCCCTGGGACAATTGCTCAGACGGCACCCGGCTGTCGCCCTCTATACCGAGCGATTCAACGGCCACTACGGTTACTGCCCGCAGCAGTTTGAGAATCAGAATGCACTAACCGATGCCGATTTAGACAACAAGTTGCATGGCCAATGGACACAGACTGAGCGAAAGTCTCACAACAGTATGTGGGTTGGCGACAAGAGACCGAGATTTCTGAACGGTTGGCATGTCTCAAAACATATCTATAACCCGGACCGCATCCGAATCGTCCACATCACTCGATCCGCAGCAGATGTGGCCGCATCCTATGCCCAACGCTGCCGGAAGAGCATTGAGGGATCAGAGAATGTTGCTCGCGGGTGGCCACGCCATAGAAATGAATATGCGGCCGCGTTCGACCTCAATGTCAACAATCGCATTCTCATTTCCATGCTCAACTCCCGGTTTGCCGACTCGATACTTGTTGTGAACTATGAGCATGTCTTCAGCGATCCAGATCAGGCGACTGCCATTTTCGATTGGCTCGGATTGCCACTCAACACCGCGATGCAGGACGCTATTATAGAATTCACCAATAAGAGCCGCGCCATTGCAATGAAGCCGCGACTGCACGCGCAGGACATGTTGAATCGAATGAACAGCCGATTGAACCGCAGACTGCATGACCGCGTAGCGACTATTTCGTCGAATTGCGGCTGACCCGCGATGGACCAAGCCTTCGAGTTTGAAGACTCCACAACACGGCGGACACGGAAACCACTCGCCCAAGATCACGGCCACCGACCGAATTCAACCCTCAGTGGTCTTTTTCAGCCAAATACTGCCTCGTGATCCATGGTTGCAATCGAGGAAGGGGTGCA
>CAZGFN010000152.1:0-2386 GCA_964524945.1 uncultured Isosphaeraceae bacterium | reverse complement strand
TCCGCCTGTGTCAAGTGCGTGACCTTGCCCCGAATCAAAGAGTGGACACCCACCCAATCCCATCCCAAACCGCCGCCCCAGAACGCCGTTCTCGGGCTGCAAATGGTGGGTGTTCAGCAGAGTGCTCGGATGTTCAACCATCCTGATACAGTCATCCGTCAGGTGGCATCTGGGAGAATTCGGATTCTGGACCGGAGGGGCCACCACACATGCGGAGGGCGATTGTTCATGTCGATGCAAGCAATGCTCGATCAGTGCCGCGCAATTGAAACGGCTGCGGATGTGGCAGAGATCATTTTGTCACTGCGTACATATACGCCATCTGCCACCCCCGCCATTGCAAAGGCGAGCTTGGACGTCGACATCAACGTCGCTTGGAAAGCAGCAGGTCGGCGCTGCCATGTGTGTAGTGGCGAACTGACGCAAGAGGAAGCGATCGCCGAGTGTTTTGGTGGTGGGGACAACGTGATGTTGGCGCACCGGGGCTGCCATCTCATGCGAATTGAATCGAGCCCAGAAGCCGTTCTATTTGCAATGAAGATCGGTTTCTGGACCATGATGCGAATCCAGATGGAGGAGGGTGCATCGTGGCGGCGGGACATGATGAAGGCATGGGTGTCTGAATTCGGCTCGCGCATTGCAAGCACCGTTGCCGCGCCGCACGTTCCTGATTGGTCTGACCTTGCAACCATTGACACGCCCGAAGACCTAGTCCGCTTCGCGCGCCATCTCTATCTATTCGAGCGGGAGCGACCAAAGTGGGGCCACCAAGGCCGGGAAGTACCACCATGGGATGAAACCGTTTCATGGAAGGATTACAAGCGGCACAAGTTTATGCCCGCCTACCGCACCCTGACGCGGCTGAAGGACCGCAAGACCCTCCGTCCAGCGAGTGAGGTACTTGCCAGAACCGGCGGTCTTTGTGCGTTGTGCGGCGGGGAGATCAGCACGCGCAAGGACGGCGGCAGCCTGCGACTCGCCAAAGACCACATTCACCCATTCAGCAAAGGGGGGAGCGACGGCATTACCAACCTGCAGCCGCTGCACTGCGCCTGTAACGGAGCCATTACATCAGTTGGCCCGGGCGAGATCCCTCTCAGCCTCCAAATCGGCCGCTGGCTCATCGCGGTCGTCAAAGCGGAAGCTGCAGCAAGCCGCCTATTCCAACCCAACTGCATTCTTCCCACCGGCGGCGGGGTCGTTGAATCCTCCCACTCACGGTCGCGTTCAAAGTCAGCTAATCTCTGGATCGGGAAACTTCTCAAGGCATATGCGACATATCTTCGTACAGCCAGAAAAAGGCGCAAAAGGGGTCGAAGGAAGATCCGCAGCGAAGCAGCGCCGATGAGCAGCACATCACAAACATCAGCTTCAACATCCAACAAGGAGTCAAATCTGATGCCCGTTACGACCCCTAATCCAAGAAAAGCCACCAAGAAGGTCACGATCGTATGGCCACCAGCCAAGGCTCTAGACCTCGCTACAAAAACTTTTTTCAAGAGGTTTCCAGGTGGCTTCAACGACGCTGAGTTCTTGAAGTATGAGACCAACTGGAAGCGAAAGGTTCATGAGTGTGTCAGGGAGGAATTGTCTTTGCCTGAGTGGCGGCGCCTGCTGGATGAAGGCAACTGCGATGAAGTGCGGAAGCGTCTCATCAAGATGAACAAGTATGAAGACGTTCCACTTCCCTCCCGATACGAGCGTATGGCCTTCAACGGTGCAATCAAGAAAGACTCACTTGCCCGAACCGAGTACTTCGAAGCCCTCTACGGCTTCCTTGCGACCGAATTGCTGGAAGAACCGGCGTTTGATCGCCTTGTCGAGGCGCTGGACAACTTGCCACTGACCGGCGAGTGCCGCCCACTGAAATGGCCCAATATGACCTGCATCCCGCACTTCTACTATCCAGATCGTTGCCCTCCATTGAAGCCAAATGCTGCCAAAGAAACAGCGATGCTGTTCGGCTACGACTTGCAGTACAAGAGCCGACCCAATTGGGTCACCTACCAACGGTGGATCAAGTTCCATGAGATGCTCCTGCACCATCTCAAGCCCCACGGTGCCACCGACATGTTCGACGTCGCCAGTTTTGTTTGGGTCATGGTGCGGTGGAATGTGGAGTTGGTGATGCCTTGAGCCTACACCGGTTTGCAATGGACTGGCAGCTATGGTTGGAACAGGCAATCTCCTGATTCAACTCCACCGTTGGGCGAGGCGGCAAGAAAGAGAACTTCACAACGGATGCGTTTACGCACTTGTTGGCTCATCTGGTCGTCGAATCGCCGGCGGCGGCCGATTCGCGATGTATTTGCTTGCGAGATGCCGTTTTCTAGACACCCGGCAGGAGGTTGTCCCGTCCGGGAATGATGATGTCGGCGATTTGAAT
>CAZGFN010000151.1:0-2396 GCA_964524945.1 uncultured Isosphaeraceae bacterium | reverse complement strand
AACAAGGCAGCGAACACGACCAGAGCGGCCACTGTGTGCACGGCAAGCAGCCGTACGCCTTCGCCGCTTCCAGATTTCGTCGCATTCATCATGCAGCTCTCACCCGTCGAAGTACCATGACTGCTGTCTCACACAAAATGCCTAGGTCTCTTCGCCATGACCGCTGTTGCAGGAAGCAGAGATCCAGCGTGATCTTGCGAGGAAGCACTCGATCGAGATAGAACTGCTCCGGGTCGTCAACATCGTCCCGGTGATCAATGCGATAGACCAACAATGCGCCGGGCGATACGAGGCCTGGTCTGTATTTCAATATCATCTTCCACCGTGGGTCCGTCACGGCTTCCGAAATGGTTGGATCCTCTGGCCGCGGTCCGATGATAGCCATGTGGCCGCACAAAATGTCGATCAACTGTGGCAACTCGTCGATCTTGGTGGCCCGGAGCAGACGACCCCACCCAAAGACGCGAGGATCGCGACCGGTGGTAATGCGAGGCCCAGCCACTCTCCGCATGGTTCGAAACTTGTGCATGGTGAATACCCGGCCATTCTTGCCAACGCGGCTAGCGCAGAACAAGGCCGGGCCTGGATCCGACATCCAAATGCCAACAACGGCTACAAGCATCACTGGCAATAAGAACACCAGTGACAAAGCCGCAAGCGTCACGTCAATAACCCGCCGCACCTAGCACCTCAACACGTCGAATCGTTTGAAATACTTCGGCATACGAGCGACATGCCTGTGTGCCCCAGAACCTCGCCTGTGCCCGCAATGCTTCGAGACTCCGTGGATGCGGGTAATCACGTATTTCGCTCTCATAACAACGCATCGCCTCAATCTTGCGATCGATCGATGCCTCGATGTCGATCCATGTGTCTGGCGTAAACGATCGGGGAAACGCCCAATCTGTACTGCTTGCGGTGTACCACGTCAGAAAAGTCTGGATCGATTCGGATGTTGGTCGGAAGGCTACCAGTGCGGCTCTAAATAATGCGAAATGATCCGTGTTTACATCTTCACCAGACTGGCAGTAGATAACCTCCGGCAAGAATCCGTCCGAAGCCGCCAGCAACGCGTCGATGATCTCGGTCTGCCGGGTCACATCGAGCGTCTGGTCCTTGAATCCAAGTTGTCGCCAATCCGATACGCCAAGCACTCCAGCGGCGGCAGCAATGTGAGATGCCTGATCTACCCCATCCTCGCCATACCGCAGTGACTCGCCTTCGCACGCAATCAAAACTCGCACTTCATCTCCACTATCGGTGTGCATCGCCATGGTGCCACCACAACCAAGCACCTCATCATCTGGATGTGCGGCCACGACGAGTATGCGGCGAGGTTGTCTTGTATCAGCCAAACTGTAATCCCTCTCTGATAACGGACGCGGGAACGGGGTCGCCTGAGGTTATCGTCATCGATCGAATACACAGTCTCCCGCGTCCGCATTGTACGGTGATGGCGATCTCGCCCTCGGCCACCACGACTGACTCGATCAGACCAGCGGAATCTCCAACATCCTCTGGAGACACAACCGTGGTGGACCAGATACAGAGCGGAACCCCATTCAGCACTGTTCGAGCGCCTGGATAGGGGTGCGTGACGGCCCGAACCAGCGCATCAATATCGACGGATCCTTGCGTCCAATCGATGATGCCATCATCAGGACAGCGACGGCGAAGCACGGGCTCGGTCGTCTCCTCCTGCGGCATCGCCGACGCCCGCCCGACTGCGAGATCTGAGAGCCAGACCTTGATGAGTTCAAGGTTCGAAGCCTCAACCCGGCCATACGCCGTCGCCACCGTATCCGTATCGTCAATTGGAAAGATCGACTGGCCGATGATGTCTCCACCGTCCAACTTGGGCGACAGCCTCATCAGGGTGTTGCCCCAAGATCGCTCCCGATTCAATATGGCCCAATTCACCGGAGATCCACCGCGGCCCCTTGGAAGCGGAGAAGCGTGTGATCCAACGATCCACTCCGCCACCCCAAGCACCTCTGATCGGAGTATCTGGCTCCATCCCAGAACAATGAGCGCATCGAGATTGAGCGCTTGTAGCCAAGCGACTGTGCTGAGGTCGTTGATGTCTGTCGTGCGATGCAATACGACACCAGCATCGTCTGCTGTCACTGATGGGTCCCACCCAGACGATCGTGCCGCAAGCAATTCCGCTGACAGCGCCAAGAACCCAACTGGCCGAGGTCCCTCGCCAGAAAGCCACTCGGCCGTCGCTCTCGCCTCAGTATGAGCTGCAGCCAATGCGATTCGCATTCCATGATTCTATCGCAGCGGAAGGCACGACCGAGCCTGCGACCATTTAGGCCGCTCGACGCGATTTCCGCTGTCGCGTACCTTACGCAGTGATCTCGTTGTGTTGTGGGCCACGTTCTGCGCGATCG
>CAZGFN010000150.1:0-2622 GCA_964524945.1 uncultured Isosphaeraceae bacterium | reverse complement strand
CCAGACAACTGCATCCGGCCCAATAACACCACGGGCTTACCCATCATGCAGGCCAAGTAGGCGACCTGTGAAAGAACTGTGACAACGACATCACACGCATCAATACTGTCAAAGATGTCAGACTTGTTCACCAAGGATGTCTTAGGCTCAAGCACTTCCCATTTAGATGTTAAGTCCACCCCCCAGTTCGGATGCGGCTTGAAGCAAATGTGATACCCGCGATCACCAAGCAGCAATTCAACCATTCGAACGGCTTCGATGGAGTCAGAGAAAATCGGCGAGTGCACTCTGGATCGCGGACTCCACCGGGGGACCATACCGGTGTGTACGTCAAATTGGCCAATGCAGAGCACGACACGCTCTCCCTTTTTGGGCTTTCGCATCTCGCGGCGAACATCGAATTCCATCTCATCGGGCGCCTTGCGGGAGATCCGATTCGAACTGGCCACCTCAAGATATCGCTTTGCAGTTTCCAGATCGCTGTCATCGACAGATCGTTTCCGAAATCGCTTGCCCTGCACTACGCAACGACTTTCGGCCATCTGCCCTTCCTTATCGTAGGCAAATGTTCCAGGAAGCGAGCCGTACTCCAAAAACCGAACAGGCAGTCCGATGGATTGAGCAAGTGATCGCATCGCAACATGAGGTGCCATGAATTGATTCCATAGCAGTAGACCGCACACACGATGTTCCTTAATCTCCCAAATCGCCTCTTCTAGAATCTTGCTAAGACCAAAACTCGCATGAGCTAGTGTGACCCCGTGCAGGCGAGCCATGGTTTCTGCAGCAATTAGGAGGTCAACACTGTCAATCTCTGGATGCACGATTGGCACATTTGCCGAATAACACGTTACAAGCTTTGTGCCGGGGGAACGCAACAACAGTCCAATGCCGCGTTTGTTGAACGATTCCTCTATCGCTGTCAAAAACTGCGTCTTCTTCACGCCAGGCGCAGCCGAGAGCAGTATGTGATGGCGAAACTGTCTATCAGTCATTCTCTTGGCCTCTCCGCAATATCCAGCGGCAGGACCGCTCGCGAACGCAGGGATCATAACTCACCCACGCACACTCTTCGCGGCCGATTGAATCTCTGGGCACATGATGCCCGCCCGGCCAAGTCAATTGGCCACCGGCCACAGGGCATGGCGAACCAATATTCCTTGAAAGTCTCGATAAATTGACGAGGCCGCAAACCCCTGCCGAGCGTATTTCACAGCGCTGTCACAAAGGTTTCGACGCGTCGCCACATCATCAACCAGATGCCTGAGGGCGTCCGCCGCTTGCCCTGATCTGAATCGCACGATCGGCACATCATCACCAAAACACTCGCTGCACTCGACACGCGCGAGCACTACCTTTCCTGCAGCCAGGCCTTCAACCGTCTTAATCGGGAGCCCTGTGCTGTAGGCCGCCAAATTCAAGACAATGGCAGCCTCGTCATAGTGTGGGCGCAAATCATCCACCACGCCCAGAAACTCCACACACCTGACTGGACTGGAAAATCCATTGCATACTTTGCCGATCACCTTGAGATTCCAGCCCGCGTCCCGCAGTGCAGGCCAGTCTTCCAGAAGAAACTGCTTGAGGCCAATGACATTCGGGTCGTACAGATTCGCGATGAACAAGAGTGTGTTTGAGTCCCCTGGAGATCCCTTCTGAGCCATGACGGGAGGCGAGTGACTCGCTGTCACCACTCTGACATCAACACACAGTTGTTCCAGAATCGCTGCCTCGTCAGACTGAATGCCAAGAAGCAGATCTGCCTTTCCAAGTTCACCACACTCCTCCTCAATTGAGCAGTCACGGTCATCAAGATTGCCTCCTGCTGCCGATGCCACTATTGCCCGCCGATGCTGTATGTCGTGGGTGTCGAGAATCTTAAATGTTTCAGGGGGACAGGAATCAAAGATCACTGCATTCCAAGCAAAGGATACAAACACAATGTCAGGCTTAACAACATCAATAACTACTGCAGCACCGCCAATCAATGGTGGCATGCGCCGCTTTCGAAAGGCCGGCGACTGACCACTTTGTTTAGCATTACGAGCAAGGGACACTCTATTGTCATAACTCGCCTGTTCGGTAGCTATCAACTGCTGGAATTGCTTCGACTTTCGCAGTCCCAGCGAATTGAGAACCCAACCAATTCGATTCCGCTTCATGCTTCGGAATCGACGTCGTGCCACTGCATGGTGCAGTGAATCGCCAACCTGCCACACTTCCCTGCATCCCGCCGTCACCGCAGCACCAGATCGCGTCCTAGACAGCAAGTGGACGTCGAAGCCCGAACCAATCAGGAAACGCAGCCGATCGATAGCAAGTGTGTTGCCACCACCGCGATCCGCCTCCAAATCACCGTGCCAACAGAACAACACGACTGGTTTCTCGGGGCGGGGATTCATGACACAGACTTCATACATTCGCCAACTAAACTGTCCACTGTCTTGCTCACAAACGGCTGAACACGGGGGTCAACCGCTATTGATTCGTATCTTAGCAGCCGGGCAACATGGTCAATCCAAGCAGCACGCATCGACTTGGTCAATCCCCGATCACATGCCTCCTGTACTGACCTTTCCCCCTAAATCCAGTCCAGCCCGAGTGATAGTCTCGGGCGTCATT
>CAZGFN010000149.1:0-2635 GCA_964524945.1 uncultured Isosphaeraceae bacterium | reverse complement strand
TGTGTCAGTAGCGGGCGGTTTTCGTTCAGTCAGCGACTTTGAACACGAGGTCCGTGCGGCGGGTTCGGTCGGGGCAGGCTACATGTAATGGGCAGGAATCAAGTCATGTCATCGCTACCCGGATCGCCCGTCAGCACGCCCCCCATCCTTCCAGCAACATCAGCAAATCAAGCACATTGATGGCTCCGCCGCTGCCGTCGATGTCATGCAACGGCGCAACGGTTCCCCATAGGGAAAGCAGCAGGATGAGGTCTGATCTGTCCACCGTGCCATCATTAGACAGATCCGCCATGCATGAATCCAGGGAGATCGTCAGCGTACCCGTGCCGGTATCTCCGGTGCCGTATCCGGAAATTCGAATGAGATATGTTTCGGGAACCACATCAAGCTGAAGCTCCGACCAGTATTCCTGGCATGATCCACCCCCGGTCGAATCACCATTGCAAGCTTCCTGCGTCAAGTTGCCGCAGGATCCAGTGTAGATGACGAGCGATGTGTCGAATGATCCGACATCGCATGTCGAGAATGTGGCGGTCCCCGACCGTTCCGCGTTCCAATGAAGCCACACGTCCTGGTTGTTCCAGCCCCAGCCATCTCCGCAGCCACCGCTCGCCGGGTTTCCTTCGCCGCTGTCCGTCGCATCGCTCGTGTCAAATGACGTCGATCCAAGTCCTGCAAGTACTGAACTGCTGCACGTGTCGCCTGAGGCTGTCCCATCGGGAACGAATTCGATACTCAGTGTGCCTGTGCCGGTGTCTCCAGCGCTGTATCCGGAGACTCGAATGAGCAGATCAACTCCTGACACCGCCTCAACTGTCAACTGCGAGTAGTACTGTTGGCAACCTTCGCCACCAGCAGGGCCGTCTCCATCGCAGGCTAATTGTTCCAGCGTTCCGCAGTCGCCCGAATACACGGCGATTGATGTATCAAACGAATCGACATCGCAGGTCGAGATCGTCGCTTCGCCGGTTTCGGTGGGGGACCATCGGAACCACAAGTCTTCGCCGCCCCATCCCCAACCAGCCCCGCATTCGGAGTCGAAGTCGACTGGATCGGGATCTCCACTGTCGGTGGCGCCCGTTGAACTGAAACTCGTTGCGCCCACCGCCACCGTGATGGCCGTGCTACAGGAGTCGCCATTGATGCCACCGCCGCCGCCGCAGTCACCACAATCGGTCTCATCTCCCTGCCACGTGCCGCTCGCTGCAGTGCAACCCAGCTCCGTCAGAATCTCGCAGCCACCACCGCCATGGCAGCACGCTCCTATCGGAGCATTGCTGTCGAGGCAGCCGTGAATTGAATTGCGGTAGTCGACGATCCATGAAATTGAAATGGACGTAAATTCCGCATTACAGGACGAGAGCGAGCTATGCATGGTGTTGCTCGAGCAGTCGCAGTGCGGCGCATTCCAGTTGTGTCCAAGTTCGTGGCTGCTCAGATCTACTGCGCATGCAAGTGATCCACAGCAGTCCGACTCGACGACTCCATATTCCTGTCCGGAGCACACGGCTCCCATATATGCCAATCCGATGGTAGTTCCCGCAAACGACTGGCCGCTGAACAAGTGCACGACGTCACGAGGCACACTTGATTGGTTGGACTCCCATTCAACTTCCACTTCGCCGAGCCGCACATTGATGTCGTCGGTTGTGTATGGGTCTGCACTGTCTGATCTCACGACAATCGTGCCGATGGCATGCGTGATCTGGCACTGGGTTTCATACTGCAGATTGACACCGTTCATGACGGCGTTGATTCTGGACTCTACGGCGGCGACACTGCCATAACTCTGGTAATACTCAAAATCCGCATCGGCCGCGAGTTCGGCGGTATAGAGAATGCCACCTCTCGATCGCTGGTTGTCGCCATGGTGTTGCGGATGCAGCTCGCTCACATCGGAAGTCGTGCCACACCATCCCTTCGGTCGCAGCACATCGGAGCCTCGAAACACGGCATGGCTTCCCCATTCGGCTTTCGTCATCCGTTGATATAAAGGCTCGATCCACCATCGTTCGCCGTCGGGGGCAAGAATGAGTCCTCGCAATCCGTCGTCGTCCTGACTGAACGCGATCTGATATCCGTCGGCATCCCGCCCCCGCCAGGTTCGAATGGGACTGGGCTCGTGCTGTCGCATCCGGCCACCACCCGTATCCTCGAGAACCTTGTAATTGACGGATCGGTTGGTATGTTGGTGACATCTCATCTGAACGCGGTGTCCACTCAGCGTGACCGACAAATCTGATGCTCTATCGTCGAGGTGGCGTAGTTCCAGCTGCTGTACATCACACGCGTCGGCCCCAAGGATCGCCGCTGCCTCTATGGGATCAACGGCTGCAGAACAGGACATGATCAACGTCGCCAAGAACATACGATCCCTCCTTCGCTCAGGGCACGGCCAAGTCTACTTCGAGGCAACTTTGGGGGGAACTCGATTCTCTCGAAATTGACTGTGAACGCCGCTTTAGTCAGTGGTCAAGTGTCTCGCCTCTCTTCGTGAATAGAGTCCAATCAAGGCGAATATCCCGACGCCCAGTATCAGGGCGATCGCATAGGGAATCATTGAATGGTGAACTTCTGGCGCTGCCCATCCTGCCAACCGAGCAAGGCGTGGACTTCGCCGGCCGCTCCTGGTCCG
>CAZGFN010000148.1:0-2646 GCA_964524945.1 uncultured Isosphaeraceae bacterium | reverse complement strand
GGCCATGGCGATGCTCCTCTTGCGGGTCGAGCATGCTATCCGGGTATGGGTATCCTGCCAGCATGAATGCGTCATCCTCATCCCTAGCGGCCGACAAGGAACTGCTTCGCCAACTCATGGCGATCGATACGACCAGCGGCCGGCCATCTGATCCGGCTCTCGATGTCATTGCTGAGAAGCTTCAGGCTGTTGGATGTGAGGTGCATCGGCTCGAGGGGGCCGGCGATGGCCGCGACAATCTCATTGCCATTGCTGGGCCAGTTGGCTGCGAAGGAGGGCTGACCCTATCCGGCCATATTGACACTGTCCCTGTCGGAGAGGGATGGTCGACGGACCCACGAACCTTGGTTGAACAGGATCGTCGGTGGTATGGCCGGGGAAGTTGCGATATGACCGGCTTTGTCGCCATGGCCACGAATTTGTTGGCCGAGGCAACATCACTGCAGCGGCCACTTGCGTTGGTGTTGACTGCAGACGAAGAACTTGGTTCGATCGGCGCAGGCCAACTGGTAGAGCACGCAGAGGCACTGCCGCCACTACCTACAGCATGCATTGTTGGCGAGCCCACATCGCTTCGCGTGGTACGACTGCACAAGGGGCACTTGAAGTTCACCATTACGGTGTCCGGGGCCACGGGACACACTGGAACACCCAGCAGCGGCGTCAACGCCATCGAAGGTCTTCGCCATGTACTAGACGCCCTTGACTGCCAGCGAGCCAGGCTCAGCGATGTTCGCAGCGACGAGTCGGTGACCTTTAGGCAGGTGCCATCTCCCGTCCTTGCAGTCGTTCGAGTGTGTGCTGGAAACGCTTGGAATGTTATTCCCAGTGAGGCCTCGGTCGATTGCGGACTCCGGGTGTTGCCGGACCAAGATGCCAGCAGCGTGCTGAGCGATATTCGCGGTGCCGTCGCGGAATCACTTCGTGACTGGCCGCTGGAATGGTCACTCGACGTGTACAACGACAATCCACCGATGTGTACGCCCCGAGGTTGTGAGATCGACCTGGCGTGCCGATCTCGCATTGGGCAAGATGACGATATTGGCGTGTCGTACTGCAGTGATGGCGGTCATCTTGGGCGACTTGGAATGGAGTGCGTCCTGTTTGGGCCGGGCGATATTGCCGTAGCGCATCGACCCGATGAATTCGTGCCTATTGCGGACATGCAAGCGGCTCGTGGACACCTGCAGCACCTCATTGCATTGCAGTGTGGAGCGACGTCATGAGCGATCTGCTTCGGCCCCGACTCGCATGGGTAGATGGTGCCTTTCAAAGTGGTCTAGCGATCGAAATTGACGGAGATACGATCGTCGATGTCCGCGAGACGGATCTTCCTCCGGAAAGCCCAGATCTTGCTGTGATGCCTGGCTTTGTCAATGCGCACAGTCACGCCTTTCAGCGTGGGCTTCGCGGGCGGGGCGAAGTCTTTACCAATCCGGCGGATGACTTCTGGTCATGGCGAGAAGCCATGTATGAACTGGTCGAGACACTTACGCCGGAGACGGCGCACGAGCACAGCCTGCGGGCCTTTCAGGAAATGCGAGCCGCAGGCATCACGAGCGTAGGGGAGTTCCACTACATCCATCACAGCGATGCGGGGCTGGATTTTGCCCTCGATGAGGCGGTGCTGTCTGCGGCTCATGAAGCAGACATCCGAATCGTGCTGCTGCATGCGTGCTATCTCGCAGGTGGGTTCGGCCAGCCGATCGCCGGTGCGCAAGAGCGGTTTGATGGAAGCGATCTCAAGACGTGGTGGGGGGCATTTGACCGGGCGCAGGGCGCTTGCAAGGATCACAAGCAAACGATGGGCGTTGTGATTCATTCGCTACGAGCCGTGCCCATCGACCTAGCGGCGGAACTCCGCGACGAGGCGAAGCGTCGGGGGCTCGTGCTGCACCTGCATCTGGAAGAGCAGCCCGCTGAGATCTCTGACTGCATGGCCACGCATGGGTGCACGCCGATGCGACTGGTGCTTGACCGACTGTCGCCCGGTCCTGACATGACCGCTGTGCATTGCACGCATACGGATCCTGGCGAGATGAAGTCCTATGCGGCAACTGGTGCGCACGTGTGCCTCTGTCCGGTGACCGAGGCCAATCTTGGCGATGGAATTGCCGATGTCACTGGCATGCGTGCAAGCGGCGCATCCATCTGTCTCGGCACCGATTCGAATGCTCGCATCTCCATGATCGAAGAAATGCGTTGGTGTGAATACGGGCAGCGTCTCCGCGATGGTCGCCGCGGCGCGTGCGTGGACCGAGATGGGCGCATCGATCGTCCACTTCTGGACATGGCGACTATCGCCGGCGCCGCGTCGCTCGGTCTCAACGCCGGTCTCATCGCCCCTGGCTGCCTTGCCGATTTTTCCTATGTCGATCTGGCCACCAACGAACTTCAGGGGATCACTTCCGAACATCTGGCCACCGCTATCATGACTGGCGGGATATCTGCGAGGCAGCACACATGAAACCAATTGCAGCACTTGTCGCATCGGGATTGATTGCAGCCATCTTGGGTTGCCAAAGCCCCGCCGCTCGTGTCCCCATCAGCGAGCAGCACGAGGCAGTCATTGACGGCGGCTTGGTTGTCTTACATCCGCCCGGCGAGAGCTGGCAACTCATTGCGGAGAGTACTCTGGAACTCCTG
>CAZGFN010000147.1:0-2680 GCA_964524945.1 uncultured Isosphaeraceae bacterium | reverse complement strand
AGGCGATTCGAGTTGTGGACATGTTGGGCTCCTCTAGTAGATCCGGGCACATTTCCATCTATGGACGACCGGACGAATTGTGTGCCAAAGCGAGCGGTTTTGTGCATTTGGGAGGTGGTGTCTAGTTAATGGGCATCGAGACAGAGACCCCATGCTTGGCCTGAAGAAGCCATCAAGGCGGACAGGCCGGATCTATGTCCTCAGTGCCCCCACCACAACCCACCACCCCACAGCACCTCCGTATTCACGGGGGTGTTGCCACCTGCCCGTCGGATGTAATACTCTTCCAATAAGCAAATCCACTGAAGATGCTCACTAAATGTCGCTTCGGCATTACCAGGGGCACAAGACAATCTTGGAGGGATCTAGAATAATGCACCTAAAAAGAACATTGGCGACCGCTGGAATTCTGTCAGTTTCGGCACTTGCCATCGCCATGGCCAACGAACGTTCGATGCTGTTTTCCGACCCTGTCACATACGAACCGCCAAGTCCAGATTCGGGGTCTCTGTACTCGGTGATAACCCAAATCAACAGCAACGATGACAGTTTCGCAGACATTGCGCGAGTCGACAGAATTGATTATGAAACCAATGAGTTTCAGCTAGTTGTTTATTCAGGACTAGGCAACGGCCAGTGGAGCGAAGCCAGCACTACTTCATTCATAGTCTCGCCACCAGCTGGCGCATATGGTGGTGTTGACACGGTATTCGCTAGCGACGTCAATGGCGACTCTCTCAATGATGTAGTGGTCTTGTTTAGTTTCTGGGACGAGTGGGGTCCACCGTCGTTTCAATATCTGACCTTCTTAAACATGGGGGGGTCTGGTTTTCGCTGCGAAGGAGACATCGACGCAGATGGAGAGACTGGCATCTATGATCTGCTTGATCTACTAAAAGACTGGGAATGCACTTCTGAGGCCCAGTAACCCTCGCCACAACCCACAGCACCTCCGTATTCACGGGGGTGTTGCTGAAGACAGTGACTGATCTGCGAGCGAGCTTGCTTATGAGTTGGCCTTCTCCTTGGCCGACAACATCTCTCGATACTTCTGCGCTTCCTCGGGCTTGCTCCAGAGCTCATAGAGAATAATTATCTGAGTAATCGCATCTTGCATCTCGGATTTTCCGTAGTCCGAGTCAAGGCCTCTGAGCAAAGCAATTGCCTCGACGAAACATGGCTCGGCCTCGTCATACCTGCCCTGTAATGCCAACGCAGCGCCAAGGTTGTTGCATAGTTCTCGACGGATCTGCTGTTTGTACAGCGACGCATCGCCTGGGCGATCAAAGCCTGACTCCGTCAAGAGATCCTCCCCAGAGCGAGCCAACGCCAATGCCTCGGTCCATTGCGTAATGGCTTGATCGTTCAGGCCAACCAAGTAGTAGCTAAATCCAATGGACCTGCGTAGATCAATCTCGTCAATACGCCGGGTCGAGACACCATTATGTGTGAAGTCAAATGAATCGCCAGCATGCGAAAGCAGCCATATCCAATGATCTCTGTCCTTTATCGGCTGGATCGGCTGTCCAAGCGCAAGTTCAAGTTTGATGAACACGGTGTACGATCCGAACACGGATTGGTTCGGTGCCAACAGCTCGTGAACATAGTTCTTGAGCGCATGAAATCGAATGTTGTCTATTTCGGCTCGGTCCGCTTGCCGGTCAGCCTCTACTGCGTAGGCCGAGATCCCGATAACTGCGCCCACAAGCACCATGAAGATCGCAGCAATAAAAACCGCCGCGGCCTTGTGCTTCCGGGTAAATCGCTTGAGGTAATCAAATGCACTGGGCGGCTTGGCTGCGATGGGCTCGTCGGCGAGGTAGTGTCCAATGTCCTCCTGCATGGCCGTGGCCGACTGGTAGCGATGGTCGCGGTCCTTCTCTAGGGCCTTGATCGCGATCGTTTCGATGTCCCCGCGCAAGTGGCGATCGATGGTTGAGAGTTTTGTAGGCTCCTCCTCGCGAACCATGCGCACCGCTTCGTGAATGGCGGCCTGCCGAACGTCGTAGGGCGGATTGCCTGTGAGCAGTTCATACAGGACGACGCCCAGCGCGTACACATCACTTCTGGCATCGATGTCACTGGGGTCCGCCTCGACCTGCTCCGGGCTCATGTACTGCAGGGTGCCCACGAGTTGCCCAACGTCCGTCTGCAGCGTGGTCACGGCCAGATCAGAGTCGGTGCTGCGTGCTACACCGAAGTCGATGATCTTCGGTTGCCCGGAAGAGTCCACGAGGATGTTGTCGGGCTTAAGGTCACGGTGCACAATGCCCTTGAGGTGACCGTGCTGCACTGCGTCGCATACCTTGGCAAAGAGGACAAGACGCTCACGTGTGCTGAACTTCTTCTCCTGAACGTACTGGGTCAGCGATCTGGCGCTGCTGATGTACTCCATGGCGAAGTACGGCACGCCCCCGGAACCATCGTCGTGCGTGCCTGCTTCGTAGACCTGGGCGATGCCGGGGTGCCGAAGTCGGCCCAGTAGCTGCGACTCGAATTCAAACCGCCGCAGAGCTGACTTGGACGTAATGCCCCGTTTCATCATCTTCACCGCTACGCGGCGACGAGGCTGCTCCTGCATGGCCTCGTACACGGTGCCCATGCCGCCTGAGCCGATGATGCGCTTCAGAGAGAAGCCGCCGATCTTGGTGCCGATGAGCGAAGACGCCACGGGTTCGGG
>CAZGFN010000146.1:0-2699 GCA_964524945.1 uncultured Isosphaeraceae bacterium | reverse complement strand
TCAAATGAGCGACAAGCCAGATACCCCACATCCAGAGGAGGACCCGACGCTTCATCGCAATCCGGCATCTGGAGTGCCTGCAGACGAGTCGTCTGACCCACTTTCTCAGGAACCAACGCGTGTCATTGGCGATGAGAGCATCCCACTAGGTGCTCGCGAAATCTCGCCATCGACACGAGCTCCCGGCGATCCGTCACAAGTGGGGCAGTATCGAATAATCGGCCGCATTGGCAGTGGCGCAATGGGTGTGGTGTACCGCGCTGAACAAGCATCGCCCAAACGCATTGTTGCGTTGAAAGTCATCCGAAGCGCGGCGATCACACCGAACATTATTCGTCGTTTCAAACTGGAGTCGGAGATCCTCGGCCGCCTTCGCCATCCAGGCATTGCGCAGATCTACGAATCCGGCATCTGGAGTTCCGGTGGCGAGGAGATCCCGTACTTCGCCATGGAGTACATATCTGATGGCAGGGCACTGGACGAGTGGGTTGTGGCGAATGATCTCAGTACTCACGAGATTCTTTCGCTGTTCAGCCAAATTTGCGATGCGGTCCATCATGCCCACCAGAAAGGGGTCATGCACCGAGACTTGAAGCCGGCGAACATTCTTGTCGGCAGTGACGGCAGACCTCGGGTCATAGACTTTGGCGTTGCTCGAGGCACAGACCCAGAGGTCGCTATCACGACGCTCGAAACAGCGGTCGGCGTGTTGATCGGGACATTGCAGTACATGTCGCCGGAGCAGTGCAAGGGCGATCCTCTGGCGATTGACACGCGTTGCGATGTGTATGCACTCGGGGTCGTTCTGTATGAGTTGCTCTGCAAGCAGTTGCCCTACAACGTTCGCGGCAAAGCGTTGCAGGAGGCGCTTCGAGTTGTACAGGAAGATGACCCAACTGCGATGAGCAGCGTTAATCGACGGCTTCGTGGCGATATCGAAGTTATCACGCTCAAAGCGCTCGAAAAGGAGCCCCGCCTCCGCTATCAGTCAGCCAGTGACTTTGGTCAGGATGTCCGTCGGTATCTCGAAGGAATGCCGATCGCCGCTGTTCCGCACAGCGCTGCCTATCGCATTCGCAAGTTCGTCAGGCGAAACAGGATCGGTGTCATCGCTTCAGGCTTGGTTTTCGCCGTCGGCATCGTGCTGCTTGTGGCTGCTTGGCAGTGGTCCCGAGCTGATGCTGCACGTCAGGAACGTAACCGCATGGTGTCGGAGTTGATCGACTTCTACATGGTCGAGCACTTTGAGGCCATATCAAGGCTCGCCGGAAGCCAGGCTGCGCGAGAAGTCATCGTGGAGCGTAGCCTTGAGTATCTGGACAACCTCCGCCGAGAAGCCGAGGGCGACCCCGAACTCCAGTTCATTCTCGCCAAGGGCCTGCAGGCCGTTGGCAACAACCACTGGTCAATGCGCATGGGAAGCCGTGGTCGTCTCAGTGAAGCGATCGAGGCGTGGGAATCGTCCTTGTCGTCTCTCCGCGATCTTCGCCAACGCAGGCCGGATGATGAGAAGTTGTTGGAAGCAGCCATTCGGGTGCGGACACTTCTGGTGGACGCCTATCTTCGCGCTGGGCGAGATCAGGATGCCACAAGCGTAGGTCTTCAGGCGTTTGGCATGCTTCCCAAGCTCGGCGACCCCCTGCAGAGTTCAGAGCGTGCGCGGCTGAACATCGACGTACTGCTGGACCACGCCAACCTCGCGGAAACCCCTGATCAAGCGATCAAGACACTGCAGACAGCCGCTGGCCTGCTCGACAAGGCTCGCGTCAATTGGCCCGATCACGCCATGTTGCTGCGGGACGCGTCGGTGGTACACAACAGGTTGGGGCACCAAGCCATGACTCAAAAACAGTATGAGAAGGCGCTTGGCCACTTCAAATCTGCGCTGAAAATGAGCGAGATCCGAATGTCTGCAGAGCCGGAAGGTAATTCCGAGCAGCGTGACGTGATGCTCGCTCATCGATACATCGCACAGGCATTGATACCAATGAACCAAGCCGATAAGGCCGTTGCGAAATATGCCGACAGAGTGATTCCGCTAGCTCGACAACTGGCAGTGAACAACACACTCAAAGATGGCACCATCGACATGCGAAGCCACCGCGATCTGTGTATCGCCCAACGAGAACACGGCGAACTGCTATTGGTTACTGGCCACGCCGCCGATGCTGCGGATGTGTTGTCCATTGCACATGACAACATCGCTTCCTTCATGCACGCCTACCCCGAGGACACCACCTCTGTTCGAGACTACGGCCGCTGTGGCGCATCGCTCGCCGGTGCGTTTGTCGAGCTTGACCAGTACGACAGGGCGAGGGCTACGATCGGTACCGTCCGAGCCCGTCTCATCCCGGATGACGGCACGGCCCCGTCCAACGATTCCGCGCAAGTACTGGCCTACTGCGATGTGCTTCTAAATACCATGAGATCGAAAGAATAGGGGCCATAAGAACCCTTATTGCGTGTGGGGACGAGCGTGTAGATTTCATGGCACAAACCGTGGGCTGCGTTCTTGCAATTTATGCGGTAAGCCTCATACTCGAACTTGAGTTTGGAGAGTTCCGGAGAGGGGTGCGGAATTGATGTTGAGAATAATCAACGGACAACCTAAACGAGCTGGAAGAGTGCTTGCCGGGCTCGTCATAGTATTCCTTGGATCGGGGGCCGCCGAAGCTGGTAACACCAGTGTTATTCAAGCC
>CAZGFN010000145.1:0-2705 GCA_964524945.1 uncultured Isosphaeraceae bacterium | reverse complement strand
ACAGGACCAGCATCGTCAGTCCCGGTTGCCTGACAGATGGCCTCCTCCACCGGGCCGGTCGGCCCGCTCAGCCTTGAGATGGCCTCGCTGAGATCGTGAAGCCTCAGGTCCGTGTAGTACTTGTCCGTGGTCTTGAAACTGGCATGCCGCATGATTCGCTGGGCGATGGATGCGTGCACACCCTCACGTTGCAGTCGCGTCGCCAGCGTCATGCGAAGACTGTGGAAGTCGATGGTGCGTTGCTGGTCATCTAACAGCGTTATGCCAGCCCGCTCACAGTCCCGCCTGAAGGTCTTCAGTGTTGGCACAGATCCGAAGACGGGATCCATGGGCCCGCCCGGAGGCAGCGTGCCGAGGGCTTCTATCACGCATGGGTGCAGCGGGATCTCGTCCACCCTGCGGGCCTTGCCCACGTCGTCGCGTATACGCAGGCTCTGAGCTTTGACATCAACATCACGCCAGCAGATCCGCTTGAGCTCACCATGCCTAAGTCCTGCGTAGACCGCCATCACGTAGACAGGGTGGCGAGGGGCCCACCGACGCCCTTGGTGTTCGGAGTCCTGCGACAAGGCGACATCGAGTAATCGCTGGACCTCCTCCTGCTCAAGTGCACGTCGGTTTCGCCGTCGTTCACCATGAGTTGGAAGTGATGCGACATGCTTCACAACATTGGACTTGACGAGACCATCCTTCACGCACCAGTTCAGGAAGGCGTTCACGGTGACGCGGTATTCGTTCACGGTGATCGGGGCGAGGCCCTCGTCCCTGAGTTGGAACAACCATGCACGCATCGAGTCTGAAGCGAAGTCAGACAGTGAGGCAACGTGCATCTCCATCACCGCTCGAGAAAGATGCCGCTGCTTTCCCTTCAGCCGACCCTTGGCCTGTTTCGCTCCGCCACATGCGGCCAGGTACGTATCTATGTGTGTCTCGATAGGCACCTTGGCCGCCGACTGCATCGCAATCGCACGATCATCGACGAGCCCCGCTGCCCGAGCAGCAAGTTCCCGCTCCAAGTCTCGCCTCATGCGTTCGGCCAGTCGCTTGTCTGTCGTGCCCGTTGTCTTCTGACAACGCTTGCCTTGTGCATCGAACCACTTCAATTGCCATGGGCTGGATCCGATTCTTCGAAACAGAGACGCCATTGGATTACTCCTCGCCGTCAGCGATGTGAAGGTCCAGCACCCGCCAGATGCGGTCGATGACCTTCAGGGACAGGCCGCCCTTGCCATGCAAGAAGCGACAGATGCTGCTTTCACTGACACCCGCCAGCCTGGCAAGCCGGTACCCGGTCAGGGGCGACTCCCGAATGGCTGTGCGTAGTTGTGGTGTCAGTCCAGTGTCATTCATAGTGTTAAACATAGCGCCTACTTGTCCTCCGCGCAAGTACTACAGGCCTCTGCAAATCGATATCGGGAAGCCTGGCCGGATGGGCTCCCCTTCTGCTCAAGGACAAGCACGCCATCTGCAACAAACATGTTGAGGATGTTGGCAGCTTGTTTGTGTGAGACCCCAGCTACACGTCCTGCATCCCTGCACGACAGGTAGAAGATCTGATTGCCCTCTCTCTTTGAGAGGACCTCACAGAGCATGAGTAGCCCCTTGGCAGCATCACTGTCATAGGCATCACACAATTGTTCGCCCGATCGGGCCCGTGGGCCCGCTTCGAACCACGCTCTTTCAATAATCATTGGATGTGTCTCCTTTACCTTTGGCCAACCCCTGATGAAGTCAGCCCAGGTCTCGTCAAATGGTCTTGTTGATATGGCAGGCAGAGCACGCTGATGCCAGTCACGAACGATTGGCTTCAAGGATTTCAAATGCCCAGACGACAACTCCTCGATTCCATTGAGCCTCCTCGCAAGGCCGAAGAGCTTCTTGTTTCGTTGTCCAACGGTCTCTGGCAACGTTGCCCGAATCGCCATCTCTATCAGGTACTTCACAGAAGAGGACACTGAGGTCAGGTCTTGTGTGTTCTTCTGTCTTCCTTTGTGCTCTTCTGTTCTCTTCCGTGCTCTTCTGTGAACTCACCTTCAAACACGATGCGATTGCGGCAATGTGGACAGACGTGAGGCTCAACCAGCAGTGAATACCCTCCGTCGCATCAAGCCAGCGACCATCTGCCCGGAAGCGACTCCAGTGCTCTCGCCGATGATGTTTGCCAGGAAGCCGAATGGCGTTACCACCAAATGGTGTTTCCTTTGATGGCAAGCCCTTGGGGAACGCTTCACATCGAACGCCCGCCTTTCGCCGAAGTGCAGCTGCAACCTCAAGAACAACTTCGCCACTTGCACCGGGCTCAAGCAGAACCCAGAAGTGCCTGCCGCCACGTCCATCTGAGTCCTCTTCTATGAATGGGACGTGGCAAGCACTCAGCACATCTGCGATTGCGGCCGAGTCGCGATCTGCACGGTCTATGTCGTCGTCATGAGCATCGATATCAAAAGCAATGAACTTGCAGATTCGGTCAGCAGATACGACATGAGCACCAACTATCACTTCACCCCGGAAGTGACTTTCCAGCAGGGACTCCGTCAAGTCAGACTTGCAGGTGACCCAAGAGCCAGTATTGGAGTCCCATTGGATATGGGCATCCGTGCGAGCGACCAAATGGTCACGTGCATGCAGCGACAACTCTGCTGCCCACTCGATCCAAATGGCCTCATCGCTAAGCATCACTCCTGACCGCCGCTTCGCCGAGCTGA
>CAZGFN010000144.1:0-2805 GCA_964524945.1 uncultured Isosphaeraceae bacterium | reverse complement strand
GGGGAACTGGACGCGAAGTACGCCCGCGAATCATCCATTCCCTTCACCGAGGTTCTTGCGATTGCCACCCATGCTGCCACGGTCGCAGAAAGCATGCCTCTAGAGACCATCCGGTGGTCACGGATGGCCGCTGCCCGGTGCGAGCAACGTCGGCTCTATGGCCGAGCCATACGGGAACTGGAGCCAGCACTCAGCCTGATCAACAATCGCGATGACTTGGCGATTCCGACTTTGCAGCGGATTGAACTGTTTCTCATGCATGCCCAACTGACGCTTGACGCTGAAGAGCAGGCGGACTTGGCTCTAGCGTCGCTGGAACAAGCTCAATGCTTGTTGGATCGCTGTGTGGATGCAGACGATGAGATCAATCATCGGATCTCGCTTCTGCGTGGCCTGGCGATGTACCAGCAACGACGGTTCAGTGACGCTGCAAATACAGTACAGGCTGTCGCGGATGATCCGTCAGCCCCTGTCTGGATGGGTGCCCGTGCCCATTTCGTCATTGCACTGTCCATGGATCCTCGTACACAAGCTGCGGATAAACATCAGGTACTTGAAGAACTTCTCACGGCGACCATAACAGCCATCAAGGAAAGTACAGATCCACTAGCTACGCATCATCTCATCCTGCTGCAAAGCGAAATCTGCAACTCACTGGGAATGTCGAGGCTGCATCACGCCGGCGATACCCAGGGAGCCCAAGAAATCTTCCAACGTTCCATCGAACTGAATCGAAGTCCGCGGGTAGCAGACCGCAAGGGTGAAGCCATCGGACATGGTGGTCTTGGCGACGTCTACAAGACCACGGGCCGCATCGAAGAGGCCCGCGATTCCTATGAACTGAACCTGTCGATCTCCCGGGAAACAGGTGATGTTGCTGGCATCATGCGTATGACAAGTATGCTCGGTGGAATTGCGATGGAAGAATATGAATCTGAAACCACACAGGCCGAACGTGCTCGCCACCTCAATGAGGCCAGGCGTTACTACGAAGAAAGTGCATTGCTTGCAGTGAAATCGAAGCGAACGATAGCACTCAAGTTCGCACTGGAAGGCCTGATCAGGATCGAGGTTGCCGAAAAGGCATCTGGGGCGATGCTGGTGCAGACTATAGAAGAGGCCATTACAGAAGGAAGTGTCGATACCATGGTTGCCGATGCTGTGCTACAGGCGATTGCAGATGTTGAGCTTCCTGCTACAGCGATCGAGCAGATAAAGACTCTCTTGAAACCACTTGCCAGCTGAACCCGTTATCACACCGAGGCGAAATCAATCGCTACGGCTGATTTTATCTATCTTCAGTCAGCCGCCGGGACTTTGTGTCCACATTCCAATCCCAATCCAAATGGCTGCCACAATCACGGCCATTAGGATGAAAGCTCCAATTGCCGTTTGACAGCCTGGGCTGTCCAGGTTCTTGTACATAATCAATCTTTGGTCCCATGTACTTTTTTTATTCGTTGAGTTGGTCCAGATCATCAACTTCAAAACTCTTGAAACCAAATAACCTAATAGTCTCATTTTCTCTGCTTTCAGCTTGCACTCAAGTGGATGCAAAAAATGATTGACCGGCAACTGCTGCCGTCAAGTCGTATCGCCAAAAGCTGAGATTACCACAAATCATTTTTGTAGGTAGAGCTAATTTTACCTTTCGCTTTCCGCTTATCAGCCACGCAATCGATCACCGACAGGTGGGGCCTAGCCGAAGCACTCATAACATGCAACTCTTGCTCCCCGCGGCCCAAAAACTCAATTCGGATCGCCGCGATGATGGCCATCCAGGACGCTTATCACCGGGGGAGGCATCTCGGAATTGTCACCTGAGAGCCGAGCAAGAACTGACTCACAGCCCTTTAGTAGCTGGTGTGTGGAGTCAAAAATCTCACCTATCTCACCCGCGTGAATGAGTTGCATAATGGCCGTATCGAGCAAGTGCGGATTTAGCTCATCAACCTGAGATCCAAGATTGAACCAAGTCGCCGCAATCTCCTTCGCGCGAGCAAACGTCCTAAAGGCACGCTCGTCCTTCTTGCTCTTACCCGAAACAAAACCCTCTGCAAGGTAGACGCACCTCTTGAGGCGCTCACCCGCCTCGATATCAAACAGATCCTCTATGATTAGTCGGGCCGCCTGCCTCGCTGCGTTGGCTGCTTGCAGGTGCCAGCGGTAGGCAGGGCCATAAATGTCATCCACCCCTCTACCAACTGGGCAGTCATCTACAAAGCGGTACGAGAGTGGTCCCTCAAGGACCAGAAGGACTTCCCTACCGTCGCCAGCGTCGGGCTGATCGCCTGTGCAAATGCTCCTCAAAAACTTTCTAAGATCGCCCACACTCAGAGTCTTCGGCGTACCGCAGACTGTACTGGGATCGTGCGGCCTAGGCACCAATCGCAATGCGCATGACTTGGCCCCAGATCCACCGAACCCTAGATCGACGTAGGCTGTCAGGATTGATCTGCGTCTGAGAACCTCGGATGTAGCAGACTTTATCTCGGTCATTTAGTACCCACTGCTATTGGTCATGAGCAAAGTCAGCATACCGCCAACCCATCCGAAGCTCCAAGCTAGGACATATAGCAAATGGAGGGCCCAGCTCGCCACGTTCATGCCCAAACTTCATGGTTGAACTCGAATCCACGTTCCCTGCCCACCTACCCGCCGTGATCTTCAGCCCCATGTCCGACAGCGGATTCTGGCGATGTCTGATCTGGATTGTGGTCCTCTGGGTGGGTGGATTCGTTAGCCATAAGGCACCTCCTGAAGCGTTGCCCGATTATGGAGAAGTCAGCACTCACCCTACTGACA
>CAZGFN010000143.1:0-2817 GCA_964524945.1 uncultured Isosphaeraceae bacterium | reverse complement strand
AGCCGTCAGTAGCCCAGAAGTCGGACAGGTCGTTCCAGCGATCTTGGAAGACCCGCGTCTCGACGTAGTCTCGCTCAAAAGAATCTGAGCACAAATCTCGATTGTGGACGGTCAGAAACAGGGCCACCAATACAACCACAGCAACCACGCTGTGGAGACCGGCTGTGTGCCACGATTCTCGGCATCGCATCACCATGGAACATCTCGCTCTGGAGTCTCGAACGCTGAAATTGTGGATTGTATATTCACCGCTGACGATGATACCGAAAGGCGTGCCACGAAGGTCTTTGCCGCGAACCACTTCTCGGGCACGCAACTTGGCTCCACAACATCTGGCCCATTGTGTTGGATGAAACAGGGTGCTGCCTTCCGCATCATGTGATGATGTCCACACAGCAGCGTCCCCCGCACCAGTGGCCTAGGGCGAAAGTGTCCGCGCCCACACAGCACGACCGGATATCCATACCACCAGCGACATGTGCCGTGGCTGATCTCTAGTTGTTATAATGCCCCCAATGCGACGTCTCGGCGACATGATGTGGCTGACTACAGGCCTTGGAGATCGCCCATTGCTCCCCGAACAAACGACTCCGATTGCATCCCTCGCCGACTTGTTGGGAGTCAGGAACGCCCGGGTATGGACATGAAGCGAGCACTGATTCTCGTTGCCCACGCGGATGATGAGACACTCGGCTGCGGAGGAATCATCCAGAGACTGGTCAAAGCGCACTGGCGTGTCCAAGTTGTGGTCATGGCCGACGGCATCGTCAGTGTTCGAGGGGGCGAGCCGCAGGACAATCGGCCGGGTACAGTCGCGGCATGCCGTCTCCTGGGCACGCCTGAACCGATCTTCATGGGCTTTCCCGATCAGAAGTTCGACGGCGTCCCCATGGCCGATCTCGCGGGAAGTGTAGGCGCACTTGACCTCCGCCCCGACTTGATCATTACACACGTTGAATCGGATCTCAATCGTGATCACCGACTTACACTTGAGGTGGCGAGGATCATCGGTCGCCCACTATCAGAGCCAGTATCCATCCTCGGCTGCGAGATTCCGAACACTACCTCCTGGAACAACCGTACTTTCAGCCCAACTTACTACGTCGACATCGCTGAAGAATTGACGGTAAAGGTCGAGGCGTTCAGAATGTACGCCAACGAAATCCAAGCTTTCCCGCACCCTTGGTCTGCCGAAGGTCTGGAACTGCTCGCAAAATACCATGGTATGCAGTCTGGCCATCAATACGCAGAAGCTTTTGTGATCTATCGCGCCAACAATGGTCAACTGATCTGAACGAACATTTTGAGTTGCACATGACAAACCAATCGCAATCCGTTGAACTGGCTGCCCATCGTGGCAATGTCCTCCGCTCTGAAGTAAATAAGGACGCTGACTATGATCTTGAACAATGGATCCAAGCTCGATTGCAACTTGCACCGGGCGATGCTGTCTTAGATATTGGCTGCGGCAACGGCAAGCAGTGTCGGGCTTTCTCCAATATCGTTGGACCGAGCGGGCACGTCGCCGGCGTGGATATATTCTCAAGCGTTGAGGGACTTCGGAAAGCTGCGGAGTCGTATCTCGACGGGATCGACAATGTAACTCTGATCGACCACGATGCAAACCAGCCCTTCAACATGCCGGACGCTTCGTTCGATGCCATCACCAGCGCCTATTCCATTTACTACCTGTCCGACATGGAGGCTACGCTCGTCGAGTTGAAACGGCTGCTTAGGTCCGATGGGCGGCTCTTCGTGGTTGGCCCCTCTTGGGACAATTCATTCGAGTTCTATGATCTACACACACAGATCAGCGGACGACCGCTATCCTCGAACTTCACTGGCCACCTCATGAGGATCAACGATGAAGTCCTTCCTCTAGCCCAACAAATCTACGGCAGAGTAAAGGTGTCCCCCTTCATCAATCGCATCTTCTTCCGTGGTGACGAGGGATTGCAGCGACTTTTGGACTACTACAGCAACAGCATGCTTGCGGCTGAAGCCTCTCAATCGGAGGAGCAGAAGGCTGTGCTAATTGCAAGCCTGGAGAAGGAGGTCCGCCCGATGTTTGAGCAGAAGGGCCAGTACATCATGTTCAAGCGAGCTCTGGGAATCACGTGCTACCAATGAACAACTCTTGTTCGTCCAGATGGAGCAGCAATGGGCCCATCATGGCAGGTCTGGTGATGCAGATTGGATCCGCACTAGGATGACTCGCTTCCTTGATATCACACTCTGCAGCATCGGAATCGTCCTGAGCCTACCGATCATGGTGACAACTGCGGTCGCCACGCTGATGACCTCCGGTAGACCGATTCTGTTCCGTCAGAAGCGTATCGGAAGAGACTACCGGCCGTTCATACTGCTCAAGTTCAGGACAATGCACGCCCGCGGCAAGGAAGGGGACGGGTTCGAAGCGGGATCAAACGCCCGGGTTACACGGCTCGGCCGCCTGCTGAGACGCTTCAAACTGGATGAACTTCCACAGATGTTCAACATCCTCAAGGGCGACATGGCCATCGTCGGACCGCGGCCGGAAGTGCAAGCTTGGGTCGATCAGTACCCGGATCTGTTCAGAGAGACGCTGCGTGTCAGGCCAGGCCTATCCGATCTGGGCGCTGTAGTATTCCCGAACGAGCACGATCTGCTAAGGACTTTTGAAGATCCTGAGGAGGCCTATCGAGGTCTGGTAATGCCGGTGAAACTCGAACTGTCGACACAATACCTCGCGTTCCGTACCCCGCGATCTGACATTGTCATAATGTGGGCCACGTTCTGCGCGATCGTCGGCCTCCCCCACCCTTGGAGCCATATCGA
>CAZGFN010000142.1:0-2849 GCA_964524945.1 uncultured Isosphaeraceae bacterium | reverse complement strand
TCAGGTCGAATCAAGGCAGAGTCGGGATTCTCAGTGATATCAGGCACATGATCCATGCTTTATTTCAGGGTCTTGGAATCGGGCCACCGTATTTATGGTGCGCCGAAAGTGGTGACGACTGTCCCGCTTTGGTGCAGGTGAGCCACTGGTCGTCGAGAGCAGAATATCGGTGCAGCCAGTGCCAGTCTTCAACTGTTCATGGCAGCCGGAGGAGTTCCATCGAAGGGGGCTACTAGCGTCTTTGCTTGTCTCAATCTGGCGTTGATATGATGACGGGGCATGAGTGCGCAAAATGCTGTCGACAGAATCACCATGAGTAAAACTAGGTCCAGCCAACGGTGGCAGCAAACCATACGGCAGATTCAACAAGATCTGCTGCTGTGGTTTCTGTTGATACTCATCATGCAGACGCAGCGGCTTATTTTAGTTGGCATATTCAATTCACGGTGGTCGCCAGATTCAGGTGTTTTGGAGTACGCGAGCGTCGCGTGGCTCGGTGTTCGCTATGACATGAGTGTTGCCATGTACTTGGTGCTGCCATGCGTTCTTCTTTCTGCAATGTGCCTATTTGGGAATACTGGCAGGCTCGCTTCGCTCGTTCGAGCGGTTTGGTCTCCAACTGTTGTCATTATGATAATCTTGGTCGGAATCATCGATGCATTGTTTTTTGCCGAGTTTCACGAGCAGTTCAACCACTTTGCGTTCGGCGCTGTGCAGGGTTATCTGGGGCCGGTGCTTGAGACCGCTTGGAGCGAGTATCCACTAGGTTGGTTGAGCTTGGTCTTTCTCTTTGTGGTTGGCTTGACGACCTGGGGGCTTCGTTATCTGCTGAGATTAAATTGGTTGTGCAGGCCATGGATGTTGCGGTTGAGTTCTCGTCCACTGGTTCGGGTTGCGATGATGATGGTGTTTGTTGTGGGCGTTGTATTTGCTATTCGAGGTGGATTTGGTCGCAGGCCGATTCAATTCAAGGACTCCGCTGCCACCTCCGACACAGAACTCAACAAGGTCGTACCCAATGCATTGTCTGCTTTGCGCTATGCCGTGCAGCAGCACCTGCGACTTATGTCCGCGGAGGGCCTTCAGGTATATCTTCAGGGAGAGGAAATAGCCAAGGCTGCGGAAGCGTGGAGTGATCTCGCAGCTCCAACGTTGGTTGGCCAAGTGACAAGGCGTCAAACGAGTGGGGCAAAGATTACGCGGCCCGAGCATATTTTTTTGATCGTCATGGAGAGCGCCGATGCGTGGGCGATGGAGCCGGAGTACTCATCTTTGCATATTGCGGACGAGATGAAGCAGCTCGCAGCCAGTGGGGTCACAGCCGACTTTTTTGTGTCTTCCGCAGTCGGTTCGATCGAATCAGTCGCGAGCATCTTGACGGGGCTTCCTGAAGTTGGCGTCATGACGAACTATCAGCCCAACAGCCGCAGCCAATATGCCACATCCATCGCTTTGCAGATGAAAGAGATTGGGTACACACCAAGATTCTTCAAGGGAAGCTATTTGGCGTTTCAGCGATATGGGGACTTTGCCACTGAGCAGGGCTTCGAGGTGGTGGAGGGGGCTGAAACAATTCGCCGCGAGGGATCATTTGTCAACGAGTGGGGTGTGCAGGATGATGAGCTCTTTGATCATGTCATCACTCGCCTTGAGCCCGGGCAGCCGACGTTCAATCTTATTGTGTCAACGACGTATCATTCACCTTATGATCTTGATACAAGCAGCATGGGATACCCCGTCACTGAAGCACCGACAGACTTGCCTGAGCCGTGCGACTCGTGCACGCCGAAGTGGCTGAATACGGTTGGCCATGCGTGGTATGCCGATCGGAGCTTGGGTGACTTCGTTCGATTAGTCGAACAGCAGTATCCGCAGTCATTATTCATTATCACGGGCGATCACTGGTCGCGTCGGTACGTCAACGCTCGGCCACCTCAGCCGTTAATTCGAGAGACGCCACTGATTTTCTATGGCCCGGCCGTACTTGAGGGGCTGGAACCTGCGCCGTTCTATGGCAGTCACATTGATATTGCGACGACTGTGATCGAGATGATCTCGCCCGCTGGTCATGCCTACCATTCGTTTGGCCGAAATATGTTTGATGCCAGCGGGACGCGTCAATTCTCTGCGGGGTCAGGCCTGATCATGGGGCCTGGATTCGTGATGTCATCTGATTCAGATGCCCCCATTGTGCTCGATCCATCATGCTTCAACTCAACAGACATTCCGCACGCACAGAAGTGGAACAACCGCACCAAGGGCCTAGCTTGGTGGCGGATCATGGAGGGTGATGAGTTGCCAAATCACACCGTTGAAAAACCTGCGGGCAAACCGGCAGATTCTTCATCCTGAGTCTCAGCGAGAGCGTAACCCGTTGAGGGCAATATCGGTGCAGCCAGCGCAATCTTCAGTTGCTCATGACAGCCGAGCGTTTTTAAAGTGTGTGCACGAGAGATCCACTGGTAGCACGCGTTCAATGTGTTGCTTGAATCGCTGCCGACGTTCTCTCTTGGAGATCCGGTAATTGGGATCAGGACAAAAATCTACGTTGGCCGAATGCGTTAGCCACGGTTCCATGGCAGCCGGATGGGTTCCATTGAAGGGGGCGAGCGTTCGTGGGTCGACCTGTTCATATGGTTCTGCGACACGGGGTTGCTGTTGCCAGAATCGCGAAACGGTGGACGCCTTCTTGATGTGGGTATCCCGGCTACGCACCCATCCATAGTGGTAAATATATGCTTCCGATCTGACGGCACGTAGATATGACAGTCGGCGCCGGCCAGCGATTTTGGCCAGATACTGGGCATCGGATGGAACAATCATCCGGCGTCCTGTCATCCGCACCAATC
>CAZGFN010000141.1:0-2925 GCA_964524945.1 uncultured Isosphaeraceae bacterium | reverse complement strand
AAGCTCAGGTCAGCGGTTCGAGTCCGCTGGGTGGCTTTGGTACACGACGCAAGGAGACTAAAGATGATGCGATCACAAATTTCTACACGACGGCTCGCAGTTGCGACGGTCATCGGTTTACTTCCTTTGGCATTCGCCGCGGCACAGGACGCGACGCCGGCCGAGTCGACTCCGCCGCCGCCACCTTCTTCATCAGCGGCCACCGAAACCCCCACAGCCCAGGGCATCATCGATCGCTTCATTGAAGAGACCGGAGGCCGGGAGGCTTGGGATGCGGTGACCAGTCTTCGGGGAATGGGTCGCATCGAAGTCCTCGGCACGCCGGTGATCGGGTACATCACCATCGATCAAACGTCCGATTCGTTTCGAATGGCCGTGGAAATTCCAGGTGCCGGATCGCGTGTGACTCTTCGCGTCGGGGACGAGGGTTGGACGATTGGCCCGGACGGCACAGGCGTACCAATCACGGGGGATCCCCTGCGACAACTCGTTCGCGAGAAGGCGTTCAATCCGCTACTTGATGCGGCGACCAACTACAGCTCACTGGACCTCGTTGGCGTTGAACAAGTTGAGGGAAGCCAAGCGTGGAAGATTCGCTGCGTGGCCGTGGACAATGAAGATGCGCAAGAATTCCGATTCTTTGACATCTCCACTGGCATGCAAATCAAGGTCATCGAACAAGCCAAGGATGCGCCGCTTCCAACTGAGATCTTTCTCTCGGACTACCGTAGCATCGGCTCGGTCAAGATCGCCTGCACAACCAATATCGGCAGCTTGCGGCAGCGAATGCTCATCACCATGGACGCCATGCAGGTGAACGCGAACATTCCACAGTGCCTCTTCGCGACGCCAGCGGCGCCGCCCGAAACGCCCGCAGCGTCCGGGGTGGAAACGCCCGACCATCCTAAGTAGTCGCGGGCGTTACGACCGACGATGCAGTTGTACGGTGTCCGTCGATTGAACTGGGGTGGTCTTCACGATATGTCGTAGCCGAACCGTCGGTCTGGATTCTGCAGAATCTGCAGGTTCGTGTGTCCATTATCGATCGCCCCGATCAGGAGCAGCGGTCGCATCGCACTTCGTCGTATTGGTGACTGGGACTCACCAGAGAAGCCCCCAAAGAAACAGGGCCGGCAAATGCCGGCCCTGCTTCATGGAGTATTGAACTCAGTTACAGAATCATCCACCGCATCCGAAGTCGGCGATCGAATTGAGCAGATCGTCGACGTTGTAGGTGGTGCCGAAGCCGTTGATGATTTCCAAGATGTCATCGACATCCGTGTCACCATCATTGTCGACATCGCCCGAGCATTCGCTGTCGCATTCGTCGGGGATTCCGTTGCCATTGGTGTCCTCACTGGTGCCGTTGGCGATATCGCACGCATCGGGCACTTCGTTGAGGTTGCAGTCTTGTTCACCCATGTAGGTGATCGTGCCACCAGCACTCTCTTGCCAGACGTCATTTGCAGTATCACGTCCTTGGAACAGGGCGTCGAACATGATCTCTGACGACAGGTCCATCGTCGTCAGGCGACCCACCCAGACGCCAATGCGTTCTGAGCAGTCCTGACTGATGAAGGAATCACTTTCGCCAGCGGGATCCGTCGGGAGGACGAACCACACGCCGTTGTCGGCATAGACGTCTCCGCCATTCTCGAAGTCCGTCCAGTCGATGCCGACCTGGTTGAGGTCGTTGGAACCGTATGGGTTGCCGCTGGAGTCCATGGCGCCAATGCCTACGCGACTGTCCCACTCCAAATCGGGGACGGTCGGGTAGAAGGCTGGGTTCACGTCCAGCGAGGTCGGACCGCCGTAGCTGTTCTGATAGAACGAAGTGCTACTGGTGATCGTCTTCTGCTGGGCGTCGTTGCCAGCGACGGCATCGAGCCTCCACCCTGCGGGCGTTTCGAGATACACCTCTACGGTGTAGTGTGGCTGGTCCAGCGCGGTGCGGTCAATACCGCTGACACGCCAGGCGATCGCCACGTCACCCTCACCGAACCCACACGGATCACCAGAGCAGTCCGTGCCGTCGCCAAGGTAGCTGCCGCCTGCGGCACCGCATACTTCGGGGCTGGTGACGGAACACTCAGCACCGTCATTGGTGCAGCACGCACCAGTTGCATTGCTTCCGCATGGATCACCAGAGCAGTTTGTACCGTCGCCGAGGTAGTCACCGCCTGCGGCGGTGCAATAGGCTGGCGTGGTATTTGGTTCACAGATGTTGTCGACGCAGCAGGCGCCGGTGGCCGGCTTGCCGAGATCGGCTTCGATCGTCAGCATGCCCGATCCGGTCGCAGCCAGCCACCCGCCGATGCGGATGTAGTAGGAGTTGCCGCCCGAGACAGACACGTCGTCGATTTGGGAGTGGTAGTCCTGACAGCCACTGCTGCCACCGTCGTAGTCACCATTGCAGGCAATCTGCGTCAAACTGTTGCAATTTGGCCCTTCATAGAGCACCAGCGATGTGTCGTAGGACGACGTGTCGCAGGTGTGGAAGGTCGCAGTGCCGTCCGCAGACGGATTCCAGACGAACCAGACGTCCTGGCTTCCTCCCCAGTCGAGGTAGGTGCCATCACACTGGGTCTCGTCAGGGTCGCCATAGCCACTGTCCGTGGCGTTGGACGTATCAAAGGCATGGGAGCCTTCGCCTACCGCAGTTGCATCGTCGCAGGAATCACCGTCGCCACCGCCACCGCACGGGTTGCCCGAGCAGTTGGTGCCTTCGCCTTGCCAAGCACCGCTACAGTTTGCTTCAGTAACGACCGAGCAGGACGTGCCGATGCAGCATGCGCCAGTTGGGTCGCTACCACCACATGGATCACCCGAGCAACTCGTGCCATCACCAAGATACTTGCCGCCTGCGGCTTCGCAGTCGGCGCCTGTTTCGACTGAGCAGGACGTGCCAATGCAGCATCCGCCGGT
>CAZGFN010000140.1:0-2986 GCA_964524945.1 uncultured Isosphaeraceae bacterium | reverse complement strand
GAGGTCGTCGGTTCAAGCCCGATCGGCTCCACTTCGTTTCCGTCACCGGAAGCACTCGAACGTCCATCCGTGGCAATGGTTACGCCGAGCGTTGCAAGCACGTCGCGCACTTGGACATCGTCAGCAATTGACCCAGATTGGCACGTTTGGCCAGCATCTAGCCGAAGATCTGGATAACAGTTGTGGCCTTCAAGGCGTAATTTCTTCCCCTCTGCTTCGTGAAGATCGCATACACTCCCTTTGTGAGAACGCGTTAGACAAATCGCCCACTTGTAGCAGTTTGACTAACAACACACTGCCCATTAGGCATCCTGAGTACCCTGAGCGGTGTGCGCTGATGTGGAGGCCCGTGGCATGGGAGGCCGACAGAGATGAATGACAACGCAACTACGTCGCAGGGCCAGCGGCCACTGAAGGCTGCCGCCGCAATCGCCATCACGCCCTGCGTCATTCTTCTGGTGGCCGGATTTACTCGAAGTACTCCGTGGGGATTGGATGGCTGGTTGCTGCTGCAGGCAGGAGTGTTCGCTGCGGTCGTGATAGGTATCAAATTCGGCAGTCGGGGTGTTGCGTTGGCCTCCGGGGCGTCGGCTGTGGTCGCGGGCTGGTCGGTTGTTCGGATTCTGAGCGGACTGGTGTTGATCAGTGTATGTCTCGGCCTGTTGCGATTGATTGCGGACTCGGCCGAGATGGCGCTGTCGGTCAGGCCCGATCGATACGCAATGATCTTGGAGGGTGTCTGGATCCTCTGGTGTCTCTATGGGGCCGCATTTGTTGTGGAACAGGACGCGGCCATTCGTGAACGAGAGCGACCTGTTGTGGCCGCAAAGACTGAAGATCGTCGAGAGTCTCGCAGAGTTGATAGGGCGAGGGCCATGGTCGATCGCATTGGGGGTGACACGCCGGCGCAACGTCAATGCCTGGACCGGGTGAAGCGGGATCTGCAAACTGTCGAATTGGCACTGGCCCACTCCTTTGGCGGCGGGCTTGGAACCGTCGAGAACCCGCGATCATCACATGACAGTTCTGGTGATGGTGACAGAGTCGACTCGCTCGTTGGGCAAGTGGAAGTTGCGGTCGAAGGCTTGGATGCGAACGGGCCGGTGAGCGATGCACAGTTGGAGTCACTCGTGCGACTCGTCAAGGAGCTGCTCGATGCTGCAGAGAAGCAGGAGGCGTTTTGATAACTATAAGAGGTGATGTATGCCATCAGTAATTGAGGCAATTGACAATTCCGGTGATGTCATGGTGCAGCGGCTTCCGGTTCAAGGATCTGCAGAGTGGGAAATTGGCAGCCAAGTGATTGTGCAGGAAAACCAGGTCGCCGTGTTCTGGCGAGATGGTCAGGCGCTCGATGACTTCCTGCCGGGGCGGCACACGGTAGAGACGGCGAACATTCCAATGCTGGGCAGGGCAATTGGAGCCGGATTCAAAGGGACCTCCCCGTTCCGCGCGTGTGTGTACTTCCTATCTTCTAAAGTCTTCCCAGGTATTGGATGGGGGACATCGCAACCCGTAACTTTTCGAGATGGTGACTTTGGGATGGTTCAGGTTCGGGCATTCGGAATGTACTCGGTTCGTTTGACCAAGCCTCGTCGCTTTATGAGTACAATCGTTGGTACGCAGGGAGTCGTTGAAACTACCGACATTCAACAACTTCTGCGGTCTTTCATCGTGGCACGGTTTACGCGAATACTTGGAGAGAATCTGAAGTGCATCGTTGACCTCCCCGTGATGTACGACGATCTGTCGCTTCAACTCAAGGAGGCGATTCGAGAGGAGTTTGATCAGTACGGGTTGTCGCTGGTTGACCTCGTCGTCGAAGCCATCACGCCCCCACCAGAAGTTCAGGAAATGATCAGCAAGGCCGGGGGAATGGCAATACAGGATGTGGATCGGTATCAAAAACTATCGGTCGCTGATGCCATGGTGGAGGGGGCAAAGAACCCTGCCGGCGGCGCCGCTGCCGGCATCGGAGCTGGGCTGGGTGCTGGCTTGGGCATGGCCATGGGCCAGCAGATGCAATCTCAGCAACCGCCCGCTGCGGCGACGCCGGAGGTGAAGGGGCCGACATCGTCGACCGATGACGCTCGCAACCGGCTGGCGAATGCCAAGCAGATGCTCGACGACGGTATCATCGACGAGAGTGACTTCAAGGAATTGAAGGCACGCATTCTGAAGGAGATGTGATTCATGGATGTACTATTGAATTGTCTCTCCTGCGGCGGTCCGTTGGATCGATCGGCCAAGGCGTGTACACGATGTGGTACGCCAGTCGTTCACACGAATCGCGAGGTAGCGGCGCAGACTGCTGCGGCTGTTGGGAGTGCGGCCAAGAGTACCGCGCCTACTGCGGCCGCAGTGGCGATACATTTGTGTGGTTTGATTGGGGATCTTGGCCCCTTTGTAATTCTCTGGATTGTGCCTTTGGTGTGTGCCTTTCTCAAGGAAGGCAACATGCTGCGTACGCACGCTCGAGTGTTTTGGCGATGGGAGTTCGACCTCCTGGCGACCGTCCTGGCCGTCTTGATCCCTTGGTTCATCGTTGGCTTCATTCTATTCGGGGTGGGATATCAAACCGGTGGCTGGGCGATCTTGATACTGGGGTATGTCATCGGTGCAGCCTTTTTTGTGATAGCGCTCATCTGTGGCATCAAAGCGGCAATGGCGGCCTCCGACGGTATTGTGTACGCCTATCCAAAGTTGCTCTTGTCCAAGTTCGGGGTGGTGTAGATCGCTATTCGACCCGACGGGTGATTTATCTGCACGCGGACAGACGCGGCTTAGAGCAATCGCACCGCAGGGTCGCGACGGCATCGTCGGCATCCATGACCTGCTTCTTGTGATCTCCGCTTGGGGTCCCTGCGAGTAGCCACCCACCACCCCACAGCACCTCCGTCTTTACGGGGGTGTTGTTGTTTAGGCTCGACCGAGCGGCTCACACACGCAGGATCTTCCGGAGGGCGGCCACCTTGACTTCGTCAGG
>CAZGFN010000139.1:0-2988 GCA_964524945.1 uncultured Isosphaeraceae bacterium | reverse complement strand
GGGGCTGCATGTGATTCATGTTCAGGTTCAGATTCAGGGCAGAACGATCAGGAACATCCGCCTCAGGCACCGACTACCACGAGAATGTCGTCGGTGTTGACGACTCTGTCTCCGGTGACGTCCGCCAAGCAACCGCTCGTGCAGCCGAATCCAGCAATGAGCAGCAGGAACGATGACATGGCGAGGATGGTACGGCCGCCGGGTCGTACACTACGCCGTCCATGCAGCCCACTCTTCAGGTCGGCAACGAAGCGGATGTCCTCGTCCAAGTCACGCAGGATATGTGCCCGGCCTTCGACGGCATCGTGGTGCATCGTGTCTACTCGACGTGGTCAATGGCCCATCACATGGAACTGGCCGCCCGCAAGGTGCTCGCCCCACACCTCGATGATGATGAAGAGGGAATCGGAGGCCATCTGTCCATCGACCACCTCGCACCTGCGGCAGTGGGCGCAACCATTCGAATCAACGCCCGAGCCATTGAACTCGATGGCGATCGACTGACCTGCGAGGTCACAGCGTGGCAGGGTGATACCCTGCTAGGTCGCGGACATCAGGTCCAGCGTGTGCTGCCTAAAACAGTCCTTGAAAAGATCATCGATCGCGCGAGTCGGCGAGAAGACCAAGGTGAGAACGAATCGACATGAGTGAACAAGCCCACCTCTTAACCGAAACCGATGGCCACGTTGCGATCATCCGCATCAACCGCCCCAAGGTGCTCAATGCCCTGAACCTGTCACTCATGCAGGATCTGGCTGAACTCATGGAAGGCTTTGAGGCCGATGACTCCATCCGCGTCATTCTTCTGGCCGGAGGCGAGCGGGCCTGGGCTGCTGGCGCTGACATCGGCGACATGGCCACAGCCACTCGAGCCGACATGGAGCAACGAGACCAATTCACGCAGTGGGAACGCATCAAAGCGATTCGAACGCCCCTCGTCGCGGCCGTCAGTGGATTTGCGCTCGGCGGTGGGTGCGAACTCATGATGCATTGCGACGTCATTATCTGCAGCGAGAACGCCAAGATCGGCCAACCGGAAATCAACATCGGCGTCATGCCCGGCGCTGGAGGAACCCAGCGGCTCACCCGCGCCGTAGGAAAAGCAATCGCGATGGACATTGTGCTGTCGGGGCGGTTTCTTTCGGCCAAGGAGGCCTTGTCATTCGGATTGGTCAGCCGCGTAGTCCCACGTGAACACTGGTTTGACCACGCCCTTCAGGTGGCCCATACCATCGCCGCCAAGGCGCCGATCTCGCTGCGAAATGCGAAGGAGTCGGTACTCAATAGCGAAGAGCAATCACTCAGTGAAGGACTCGTCCGCGAGCGACAGTTGTTCTATGAGTTGTTCGATACCGAGGATCAGAAGGAAGGCATGAGTGCCTTCATCGAAAAACGTCGCCCGTCGTTCACGGGCAAGTGAGGTAGATCATGGCAACCACCACCGAGTTCAAAACCATTGCAATGACTTGTGTCGACCACGTCGGCACGATCACCCTCAATCGGCCCGATGTTCTGAACGCGTTCAATGACGAACTCAGTGGCGAATTCATCGCGGCAATCAAGCAAGCCGCGAAGAACCCAGACGTGCGTGTGGTCGTCATTGCCGGAGCGGGGCGAGCGTTTAGTAGCGGACAGGACCTTGGTGATCTCGAACGAAAGTATGTGCCCGGCCACGTGCCAGCACTTGGAGCTGACCTCAAGAAACGCTACGACCCATGGGTCAAGCTCATTCGCGGGATGGACAAGCCAGTCATCGCTGCAGTCAACGGTGTCGCCGCTGGCGCAGGATGCAGTCTTGCACTTGCATGTGACTTGCGGATTGCATCCGAACATGCCAAATTTATCGAGGTCTTCATCAATGTCGGACTCGTACCAGACACGGCCAGTACGTGGATGCTGCCGCGACTCATCGGGCTCGGTCGTGCAATGGAACTCTGCATGAGCGGCCGACCTGTCAAGGCCGACGAGGCACTCGCTATCGGTCTGGTCAATCAAGTCGTGCCCGCTGATGATCTTGAAGCGGCTACCGCAAAGATGGCCGGCCGCCTAGCCTCGCTACCAGGCAAGGCACTCTCACTCACCAAGCGGCTACTCAACGAATCCTTCGAGCGATCTCTTGTCGAGCAACTTGATGCCGAATCATTCGCCCAAGAAACTGCCGGCCGAACCGCCGATCACTTTGAGGGCGTCACCGCCTTTATCCAGAAACGCACGCCTGAATTCACAGGCAAGTAGGACCACAGATGCCAACGGTTGGAATACTCGGAGCTGGGGCCATGGGCGCTGGTATTGCGCAAGTCGCAGCGACAGCTGGCTGGGACGTGCGACTCATCGATGTTGACCCTGCAACTGCAACCGCTGCCATTACGGGAATTGGAAAACGAATTGATCGCAGTGTCGCCAAGGGTCGTATGACCTGTGAGCAAGGCAAGGCGCTCATGCAACGGCTCCACGCATCAGTCATTGTAGATCTCAACAACTGCGACCTCTTCATCGAAGCCATTGTCGAGGACCTCGACATCAAGGTCGCGGCCATGACCCCCGCAATTGAAGTCTTGCCCGAATCGGCCATCATTGCAACCAACACATCATCACTCTCGGTCTCTGAACTGGGCGAGCGAATCGGGCAACCGGCCCGAACCTGTGGCATGCACTTCTTTAATCCTGCGCCGATCATGAAACTCGTTGAAGTTGTTCGCGGCAAGTCCACCGACAATGCGGTGCTTGATCGTGTCGCAGACATCGCCACGTCTTGGGGGAAGCAAGTGGCCCGCTGCGCCGATACTCCCGGCTTTATCGTCAACCGAGTGGCACGACCCTTTTACCTCGAAGCATTTCGTTGCCTCGAAGACGGAGTGGCCGACCCCCCCACAATCGACGCGGCCATGAAGACAATCGGCGGCTTTCGTATGGGGCCCTTCGAACTGACCGACTTCATTGGACACGACGTCAACACCGCAACAACACGAAGTGTGTGGGAACAGTGGG
>CAZGFN010000138.1:656-3028 GCA_964524945.1 uncultured Isosphaeraceae bacterium | reverse complement strand
CACTGCTCAACAGACCTTGCTCACGGCTGAGGACTCACTGGCCCAATCTCAAGGCCTCGCAGCCCAGTCACTCGTCTTCGTCTATCGCGCCCTTGGTGGCGGATGGACTGCGGAAGTCCTCCCAGAAACTGTGAAAAACACCAAGGATGCGCCAACATGATCCAGTGGATGCACGTGCTCAGCATGGCGAGTCTTGTCGGCGTGGTTGCCGGATGTACAGACTCAAGCCCAAAAGCTGCGACCGAACCCCCGGCCGTGGTGGTGCGCTTCGCCACCGCCACGATTCAGGACTTCCCCGTCAAACGCACCTACCCAGCACTGGCGAGTTCACCGTGGCAGGTTCGAATCATTGGCCGCGTGGAAGGTTGGCTTGAGAGCCGCAATTTTAAACAAGGTGCCTTTGTCGAAGAGGGCCAATTGCTCTTCGTCATCGAACAAGCACCCTATGAAGCCGCGCTCCTTGCGGCCGAAGCCGCACTGAGCGAGGCAAAGGCGCAACATTCGCTCGCCAAGATCATTGTTGGCCGCAACGCACCATTGGTTTCGACCGGCGCTATCGCGGCAGAAGAGTTTGATCAATACCTCGCCAATCTCGCGATTGCCGACGCGTCAGTGGAATCTGCAGCAGCTCAGGTCGTGCAAGCCGAACTGAATTTGTCCTACACCGAGATTCGCGCCCCTATTGCGGGTCGCATTGGGGCAACCTCCATCGATCCGGGAACATTGATCCAGCCCGGCAGTGACGCCTCATTGCTGTGCAACATCATGTCGGCTAATCCCATTCGTGTGAACTTTGCTCCATCAGCCAATGAGTTTCCTGAGTATCTCGCCAAGTGGACCAAAGACATGCCACTGAAGGCGGAGATCACCATCCCCCGTGAGAGTGGCTGGAAACAAGATGGCGACATCACTTTTGTCGACAACATGGCCAACCCCAACACAAGTCTGATTCGCATGTGGACGGATGTGCCAAATGACGACTCCCAATTGCTGCCTGGGCAATATTGCGAAGCCACCGTCACCATGGATGTCCTCAAGGACACCATCACGATCCCCACCGAGGCCATCGTGCAACGCGCCTCAGATACCTACGTCTGGGTGGTCGGATCTGACAACACAGTGAAGGAAACCAAGGTTGAAGTGAGCCACCGCCAAAATGGAACAGCAGTGATTGCTTCGGGACTACGTGAAGGCGAGCGAGTTATCAAGACTGGCACGGTCAAAATCCGCGCTAACGGCACCAAGGTGAAGGAGGCTCCGCCCCCACTAGCTCCGGGTGAAATGCCTCCAAGCAGTGATGGCAAGAAGACCAACTGATGATTGACTTCTTCATCAAACGGCCGATCTTTGCGACGGTCATCTCACTGGTCATCATGCTCGCCGGCGGCGTCAGCATGTGGCTGCTTCCCATCGCCCAGTATCCACAGGTCGCTCCACCGCAAGTCACGGTGGCTGCAAATTACAGCGGCGCCTCGGCTGATACTGTTTCCAACGTCATCACCCGCCTCATTGAGGAACAGGTGAATGGTGTCGAAGGCATGATCTACATGTCTTCTTCCAGCACCAACAATGGCACATGCAACATTGAAGTCACCTTTGAGGTTGGCTACGACCAGAACATTGGTGCCGTCGATGTGCAAAATCGGGTACAGCAAGCCGAAGCACGACTCCCACAAGAAGTACAGCGGGCCGGTATCACGGTTTCCAAGCAGTCCACCCAGATGACTGCGGTGGTCTCCCTATTGTCACCAGACGGTCGATATGACAGCGCCTACCTGTCCAACTACGCGGACATTCACATTTCAGATCCTCTGAAACGTGTCGCAGGTGTGGGCAGTGTCAACAACTTTGGTCTGCGTCAGTACGCCATGCGGATCTGGCTCAACATCGATCTGATGGCGACCAATCGCATCTCAACCACTGACATCATCAATGCCATTACCAACCAGAATCAACAGGTGGCAGCCGGATCAATCGGTATGCCGCCTGTGGACGGCAGCCCATCATTTACCCTGCAACTGAACACGCTTGGCCGACTCGTCACTGCAGAACAGTTTGGCGACATCGTCCTGAAGGCCTCTCCAGCGCAAGTGATTCGCCTAGAGAACATCGCTCGCATTGAACTCGGCGCCGCCACCTACATCGCCGACAGTATGCAGAACGGTCACCCAGCCGCACAACTTGGCATCTTCCAACTGGCTGACGCCAATGCGCTCTCCGTGGCACAAGGCGTTGAACAGACGATGAAGGAACTTGAGCGGAATCTTCCTGAGGGGATGACCTGGAAGATTTCATATGACGCGACTGACTTCATCAACGCAGCCATTGGCGATCTGATTTTGACCATTCTGGAAGCTGTGGCCCTCGTCATC
>CAZGFN010000138.1:0-646 GCA_964524945.1 uncultured Isosphaeraceae bacterium | reverse complement strand
CCTACAATCCTTCCGCGCCACACTCAGTCCGGTGATCGCAATCCCGGTGTCCATCATTGGCGCCTTCGCCATCATGATGGCCTTTGGTTTCAGCATCAACATGCTGACATTGCTTGGGCTCGTCCTTGCAGTGGGCTTGGTCGTCGATGATGCCATTGTGGTCGTTGAAAACGTCGAGCGTGGCATGGAGGAATCTCCCCCGGGCACGCCCGTGTCGGAAATCACATCAAAGTCAATGCGCGAAGTTCGTGGTCCGATCGTGGCGACGACGCTGGTGCTGCTCGCGGTCTTCATTCCTGCTGCCTTGATGCCAGGAATCACTGGACAGCTGTATAACCAGTTTGCGCTGACCATTGCATTCTCGGTCATCCTCTCGAGCGTGGTGTCGCTCACGATGACGCCTGCGATGTGCGCCTTGATTCTGACGCCCAAGAAGAATGAAGGCTTCATCTTCACAATCTTCCGTCCATTTAATGCCGTCATTGACAAAACCACGCAAATCTACACCAGCATCGTGCATGGTTTTAGTCGTGTCGCGTGGCTTGCCATCATCCTGCTTGGCGCCATTCTGACTTGCACCTTTGGCCTGCTGTGGTTCACGCCCACATCTTTCGTCCCAGATGAAGATCAGGGCTATTTGTTCGTT
>CAZGFN010000137.1:0-3093 GCA_964524945.1 uncultured Isosphaeraceae bacterium | reverse complement strand
CCGGCATTGCCGCCTTTCAAGATTCTGTGGTGTTGAGCGAGCGGCGGGGGGGCTATACGGCCATCGAGTTCATGGATCCCCTGTCACTTGAGCGGCGCGTGCTGCCATTGCCGGAGCAAGTGTCCACCGTACGCGTCTCTGGCGAGAACGAGGTGTTCGAGGCACCGTTTGTTCGCATGTCCTACATGTCACCGGTGACACCGATCCAGACGGTCGATATCGACATTGATGATCTTGAGTGGCATGTTCGCAAGCAGCGTGAGGTACCTGGGTGGGATGCATCCAAGTACGCAGTTACCCGCGTCATGATTCCGGCGCGGGACGGCACCATGATTCCCGTGTCGATTACGCATTTGGCCGAAACACCCACCGACGGATCCAGGCCGATGCTGTTGTATGGGTACGGCGCCTATGGATCCTCAATGGATCCATACTTCTCGACGACGCGCCCCTCACTGATCGACCGTGGCGTTGTCTACGCCGTCGCCCACGTCCGAGGCGGCGGCGAAATGGGCCGGTATTGGTATGACACCGGCAAGTTTCACGACAAGATCAATACGTTCACCGACTTCATCGATGTTGCCGAGGGCCTGATCGAGCAAGGCTGGGCAGACCCCGACCGCATCGCCATCGAAGGCGGTTCTGCAGGTGGTTTGTTGATCGGCGCCGTCCTCAACATGCGGCCCGACCTCTGGCGGGTTGCCAACGCCAGCGTTCCCTTCGTCGATGTCGTCAACACCATGCTCGATCCGACGATTCCGCTCACCGTTGGCGAGTACGAAGAGTGGGGCAATCCCATGAACAAGGCCTTCTACAAGACCATGCTCTCCTACTCCCCATACGACAACGTCGTTCCCAAACCCTACCCCGCCATACTCGTCACAGCCGGCCTGAACGACCCACGCGTTCAATACTGGGAACCCACCAAGTGGGTCGCCAAACTCCGCGACCACACCACCTCAAACCCAGCCGAATCCCCAATCCTCCAACGCACGAACATGGGCGCCGGCCACGGCGGTGCCAGCGGCCGCTACGGCCGCTACCGAGAGATCGCCTGGGAGGATGCCTTTCTTCTCGACCAACTGAGACTTCACTGACCGCAGGGCACTTCGTCTCTTTGTATTTGCAAAGGTCTTCAACCACACATCACAACAAATGTGGCTGCACAAGCAACTCAAATGACCGCGAGTCAGTCTTCGGTATCGGAGACGGTCTTGCCGAAGCAGAACTTATGGCGAATGGATTCGACTACGACATAGAGTGTGGGAACCAGCAGAAGGGTGACGAAGGTGGCGACGAGAATGCCGCCAAAGACAGTAGTGCCGATCGAGCGATTGCACATGGATCCAGCTCCGTTGGCGAGGACGAGGGGCAGTACCCCGATGCCGAAGGCGAGCGCGGTCATGAGGATGGGGCGAAGTCGAAGGGTGGCTGCGATGACAGCCGCCTCTACAATGCCAGCGCCCTTCTCCCGATGGTCCTTGGCGAATTCGACGAGCAAGATGGAGTTCTTTGCCGCGAGGCCGATGACCATGACCAGCCCGATTTGACCATACACGTCCAACGGATATCCGCGGATCATGAGGAATCCAAGCGCGCCGAGGATGCCGGGAGGCACAGCCATCAGGATGAGAATGGGCAGCGACCAACTCTCATATTGCGCCGCCAGGAACAGGAATACCGCAATCAAAGCGAGCGCAAAAACATATGGCGCAAGGTTTCCTGCCTTGATCTCCTGATATGTCAGTCCGGACCATTCATAGCCGACGCCATCTGGAAGTACCTTCTGCAGGATTCGCTCCATGACGGTGATAGCTGTTCCGCTGCTGTATCCCGGAGCGGCGCCACCATTGATCGGTATGGAGTTGTAGATGTTGTAGTGGGGGATATTGTTCGGGCCGGTAATACGGCTGATTGTGGCAAACGATTCGAGCGGAACCATGGCGCCGTCGCGGGTCGGAATTCGAACATTCATGATGTCTTCCGGTTCCGTTCGATACTCAGCATCCGCCTGAATCATCACCTGATATACGCGGCCAAATCGGTTGAAATCGTTGATGTAGTATGAGCCGAGTGCCGCTTGCATTGCAGTAAAGAGGGAATCGACATCCACATTGGACGCTTCGACTTTGGTTCGGTCGATGTCAAGCCACAGTTGTGGCACATCATTTCGGAATGTTGTGTACACCTGCGACAAGTACGTTTTTGCAGGCTCTTCAGAATTCGCGACATAAATCACCTTCTTCGCCGCATCATTCAGTGCGTCCATGCCGAGATCACCGAGGTCCTGCAATCGCAGGTCGAATCCTCCGACCGAGCCGAGTCCTTGAATAGCGGGGGGGTTGATTGCAAAGACCACGGCGCCGGGGATGAGGGCAAACTGCTTGTTTAGTTTCTCTTCGATCGCAGCAGCACTCTGTCCATCTCCCGTGCGTTCGTCCCATGGTTTCAGGGTGGGCACCATGAATCCCGAGTTGATTTGGCTGATACTGGAAATGAAGTCATACCCGGCGATTTCGATGACCTCTGTGATTTCCGGGATCTCGCTGCAGATGTCATACACCTGTTTTTCGATTTCAAGTGTTCGTTCCAGTGACGATCCTGAAGGAAGTTGCACGGCAACGAAGAGGGAGCCCTGGTCTTCATCCGGCACAAATCCCGTTGGAGTCATGGAGAGAAGCCCGAACACGAGGACCAGTATGCCGCCGAGGATGAGGACGGCAACCCATGCCACGCGGCTGAACCCTCGAACGATGACTGCATAGATGCACGTCATCCAGTGAATAGACGCGTTGACGGGAGTGAAGAGCTTCTTGAGGAATCCCCCCCCCATCTTTCTCTTGAGAATCAGGGCGCACATTGCGGGGGTCAGCGTCAGCGACACGATACTTGACAGAATGACCGAGAATGCGATGGTGAGCGCAAACTGATTATAGAGTTGTCCTGTGATCCCGGGCATCATTGCGGCGGGCACAAACACCGCGAGCAGCACGAGGGTTGTCGCCACGATTGGCCCCCGTACCTCACGCATCGAATTTGAGGTGATCTCGCGAACAGTGACGTCTTCATCAGCTTCTTCCATTCCGCGTTCGA
>CAZGFN010000136.1:0-3098 GCA_964524945.1 uncultured Isosphaeraceae bacterium | reverse complement strand
TGCCTCCGAGGAGAGCCCCGCCGTGACCCCCCTATACTACGTTTGGCCTAACAGGGAAAGGAGATTTTTGATGAATGCAAGCACGACGGCGCTCCTGCTGATCGGTTATCAGAACGATTACTTCGGCGAAGATGGAATCCTCCGTGGAGTGCTTGAGAGCCCCGAACGGACCGACGAAGTGCTCGCCAGCACGGTCAGTCTCATCGACGCTGTGCAAGAGACCGAAACCAGCATCATCGCCACACCGATCATCTTCAGCGAGGATTACTCGGAAATTCGGCAGGCTGGTGGCATTCTCGCGGCCATCAAAGACGCCGGCGCCTTTCGGGCTGGATCCACCGGCGCCGACACCGTGCCCGAAATCCAGGCCTTCGGAGATCGCATTGTTGAAGTGCCCGGAAAGCGAGGACTGAATGCCTTCCCCGGTACAGACCTCGGAGAGATACTCCATAAAGGAGGCATTACGAATGTGATCGTCGCCGGTGCCGTCACCTCGATCTGCATCGACTCGACCGCACGCGCCGCCTATGAACGCGGCATGAACGTGATCGTTCTCGAAGACTGCACCGCAGCGAGAACCACCGCTGAACAAGACTTTTTCTGCGGAATGATCTTTCCCACCTATGCTTCGGTGCAGAACTCCGCAGATGTGATCAATGGGCTCGTTGGGCAAACGGCCTGAATCGATTCGACCAATGGCTTTGTGGCAGACACAGTTTGTGATGGTTGGTATTCAGCAAGGGATCTTCGGCGATGCATCTCCTCTGCGGCAGCAGATCGAATCGCCAGAATCGATCGATGCGGTGCGGTCTTGCATCACACGATTTGCGTCAGCAGTGATAGATGAAGGTGGCGCCGCAATCCATGTGAGCATCGATCTTGGAGACGAAGTGGCCGACCACGCAGGAAGTGGACAGGCATACCTGCAGTCCAACGGCCTGTTAGCGAGTCATTTGCCCGATGGCGAAGTCCATTCGGCGATCACATCATTGGGAGCCGAACTGACCTGCCTGCGAGCGGCGCCGGGAAGAAATGCCTTTCGTGGAAGTCAACTCGATGATGAACTGGCCCGGCAGCCACGGCAAACCCTTGTGCTGGCCGGACTGCTCATCGGTGGCATTCTTGATGCAACCTGCCGTACGGCATACCAACTGGGGTATGACGTGCAGATCCTCGGTGATGCAGCACTTTCCATGGACCACGCGGAACGAGAGACATACCTCGGTGTGGTGATGCCCGAGTTCGCGCTGGTGACAACGTCTACATCGCTGATGGCAGGTGCGGCGTGAGCGACGTCGGAGCGGAAGGTAAACGTCTGGCCAGCACGCTTCCTGTAGACATGATGCCGACCCAGACCTGGCGTCCCCTGGACAGCAACTGGATGCCGGTGCCGCCCTCATCGGGCACCGTCGAGTTGAGGGAGCGGAAACTGCCTGAAGTTCTGGTCACCGAGAAGGAGGGGTATGCAAGTGATGGCGATCTGGTGATCGAGGACCTGATCGGTTCCGGTGGACTCGGGGTGGTGGATGCCGCTGTGCAGTCATGTCTGCAGCGGAAGGTGGCCGTCAAACGCGTGCGCCCTGAACGTCGCAGCGCCGACTCCAATACGCGCCTTCGCCGTGAGGCCTACTTGATGGGCCAGTTGGAGCACCCGGCCATACCGCCCGTTCATCTGCTCGGGAGTACGCCGGAGGGGAATGACCTGCTCGTCATGAAGCGGATTACCGGTGTCGAATGGGGTGCTTTGCTTGAAGAAGAATTTGCAGGATTTGACGACGGACAACTCGATGCAGCTGCGATACGAAAGCATCTGGCGATCTTGATTCGTATCGGCGAGGCACTGGGTTTCGCGCACAGTCGTGGCATCATCCACCGCGATGTCAAACCAGAAAATGTGGTCGTCGGTGAGTTTGGCGAGATGTACCTCATCGATTGGGGTATTGCATGCCAACTTCCCGAGGAGGGTGCCTTCGAAGCGAATGGCTTTGCCGGAACGCCGTGCTATGCGGCGCCCGAAATGCTCGCACGGGTTCCGAAACTCGATGTGCGAAGCGATGTCTACCTGCTCGGCGCGACGCTGTATCACGTGATGACAGGACATCCACCGCATATGGGCGATTCAATGCAGGCCGTTTTCGAGATGGCGCTGCAGTATCCGGTGCCGTCCTTGAGCGATGTGTGGCCGTCCCCGCTGAAACAGATCTGCACCCGCGCCATGGCGGCAGATCCAGATGATCGATATCCCTCAGTGATCTCCATGCTTGAAGACATCCGGTACTTCCTCGAGTACGGCGAACTCTCGGATCTGGAATCGCAGTGTGATCAAGAACTCGAAGAACTTGAGTCGCAAATCGTGGATGAACACCTCAATGCAGAAGTCTATGAGACCATCGGGACGAGATGCCGGTTCGGCCTCGAGCGACTGCAGCAGGCATGGCCCGGCAATCAGCGGATTCTGAAGAAGATGGAACGTTGCCTGTTGCTCTTGTGCCAATCGGCAATATCCAGAAGGCGCATCGCCGCGGCTCGAGTGTTAGTCCATCAGTACATTGAACTCGCCGGATGGGAAGGCAACACTACTGCGCATCGAATGAAAGATCGGATCGATGGACTTGCCGATCAGATGACATCGCGAGGCGATGAGTTGAGCATGAATATCCAAGTAAGGCTCGTCGAGGAACTCGCGTCGCAGAAAAGAGCGTATGACGAACTGCTCTTCACATACAGAGAACTCGATGGGGATTCGGGCAACTAGAGCCGCTGCTGCTCAAGCGGCATGTGGGGGCAGTTTGGCTCCGATCTGCGCAAGTCCCTCGCGGATCTGGCTGGGCCCGACAGGCTTGCGGAGAATAATCGCATTGGCGAACTCATCCGTGTTGACGTCTGATGCGCGGTATCCGGTGATAAACAGAAACGGAATATCCCTGTCACGCAGTTTCTGTCCGATCGGGGTGGAATCCTCGTGGCCAAGATTGACATCGAGGATGGCACACGTGACGGAATGGCGCTCAAGAAGATCCAGTGCTTTCGCCACCGTGGGCGCGGGTCCCACAACCTCGGCTCCGACCGACTCCAGATCGGCCTTCAACTGCAGACCG
>CAZGFN010000135.1:0-3148 GCA_964524945.1 uncultured Isosphaeraceae bacterium | reverse complement strand
GCAAGCAATGGTGACGAGATCATCGTCGCGCCGGGGACGTATACGGGCACGGGCGACAACGTCGTCAACATGCTCGGCAAAACCGTTGTACTGCGATCAAGCAGCGGTGCTTCCCAGACGACCATCGACGGGCAATCTGTACGCCGAGGCATCATGTGTGGATTTGGGGAGACACCTGCGACCAGAATCGAAGGATTCACAATCACCGTTTGCAAAGCCATCTGGTTCGATCAGGATGACGACGGCCAAGCCGATGTGGGCGAAGACGACGGTGGCGGCATCACCTGCTGGTCGAGCAGTCCCACCATTGTGAACTGCATCATTGCCAACAACCATGCTCCGAGCAGCGGCGGCGGGATGTACAGTTCAAACGGTTCGAGTCCCACAGTGACGGGCTGCACATTCACGGGCAACTGGACGGAAACGGGGTCTGGCGGCGGGCTCTATGCCAGTGAGGGTGACCCGATTATCACCAATTGCTCCTTCAACAACAACACTGCCGAGAGTTATGGTGGTGGCATCTATTATGGCAGCGACAGTTTGACGCTGACCGATTGTTCGTTTACCGGAAATACCGCGTCCAATGGGGGCGGACTCTCAATTTCATTTGCTGCAGCAACGCTTACCGGCTGTAACTTCAACGACAACCAGGCGACCGACAGTACCTACCTTGGTGGCGGCGGCGGCATTGAAATCTTTCAAAGCAGCCCACTGCTGATCAACTGCACCTTCACCAACAACTCCGCCAGCGGTGACTCCACTGCGGACCTCAATGGAGGCGGGGCGATTCACTGCTGGTCCACTGAGGAATCGCCGGTCCAACCCGTGTTTCGTGATTGCGCGTTCACAGGAAACACCGGCTTTTGGGGCGGTGCGCTGCTGTGCTACGACCACGTCAATCCGGACATGGAGGATTGCGAGTTCACCGGCAATACTGCTTCAGAGTATGGGGGCGCGGTCTATTGCAGAGAAGATAGTCCACCACGCTTGACAGGGTGCACCTTCGTCGAGAATCAGGCGGAACAGGGTGGCGGCGTGTATTGCACTACTTCATACTCGGCCATGTTGTCCGGGTGCGCATTTCACCAGAATCATGCGGTAGGCGGAAGTGGCGGCGGACTGCGAGCACGTCTCCGGTCAGGCCATGTGATTCAAGACTGCACGTTTTTCGGGAATACGACGACAGCGTATGGCGGTGGCCTGAGTGCCACATATGCCGGTAATACCCAGGTGAGCAATTGTGAGTTTCTCGGCAACGAAGCCCAGTGGGCGGGGGGCGGTGCCTACATTCACGACGGGTACGGCACCACGACGATGACAGGTTGTTCCTTGGTGGGGAATTCAGTGATTGATGGCTCTGGTGGTGGTGTACGCGTGTCGGGGCATCTGGCCTTGAGCCAATCGGTCTTCAACGGCAACTCGGCGAGTTCGCATGGCGGCGGTCTGTTCGGCAGCAGCGACGACGTCTCGACACTCACCGATTGCATTTGGATCAACAATCACGCCGGCAACAAGGGTGGTGGTATCTTTCAGAGTGATGGGAATTACACAATCAGCAACTGCCGTATCACCAATAACACTTCGGCTGCAGGTGGCGGCATCTACAATTATGCCCACCCCAACCTGACACTTGTGGATGCAACGGTGTGTCGGAACGATCCGACGCAGATCGAGGGAGGCTGGACTGACGGTGGTGGCAACTGGGTCGATGACACCTGCCCCGCCGGCGACTGCAACGGCAACGGCGTGGCTGATGGGGATGACATCGCTGGCGGTACGTCGATGGACTGCGATGAAGATGCGATTCCGGACGAGTGCGAGCCGGACTGCGATCTGGATGGGGTCATCGATGACTGTGATTCCGAAGCGGACATCGACGGCAACGGTGTGCCGGACAACTGCGACCCTGACTGCAACGGCAACGGCCTGCCCGATGCCTGGGACATCTCATCAGGCACCAGCGCTGACTGTCAGGGCGACGGCGAGCCTGACGACTGCCAACTCGAGAACAATGACTGTGACGGCGATCTCGTTCCTGATGACTGCCAGATTGCCGACAACGACTGCAACGAAAACGGGACGCACGATGCCTGCGACATCTCCGGCGGTTCCAGCGACGACCAGAACACCGATGGTATCCCCGATGAATGTCAGGACTGCAACGACAATGGTGTGTTGGACCCCGACGACATTGCACAGGGAACCAGTGCCGATTGTCAGGGGAACGGCGTGCCCGATGAGTGCGAGTACGGCGAGCCGACGCTTGGCGAAACCTTGAGCATCGACGACGGGGAGATCAATGTCATCATCGGGTTCCCAGATACGCCCGTGCAGTACGCTTGGCTCAACCAGTACGAGGTCGAGTCAGGGATCGAGTTGATCGGTGCCATCGAGTTGGCTTGGGGGCAGATCCCGTGGGGGCATTCAGCCAAGGTCATCATCTGGAGTGATCCCGACGGTAACGGTGACCCGACCGACGCTGAACTGCTCTTGGAAGTCGATACGACGATCCAATCTCCAAACACGTCCAATGGACCGGCGACCTTTGTCACGGTGACGATCCCGCCGACGTACATCGGCCCCGCGGGAACCTCGTTCTTCGCTGGCGCGTTCTACGCCGACACTGCGGGAACGGCCTATCCCGTACCAGTCGATCAAGATGCGCCAGTTGGACGCAGTTTCTGGGCGTCATCGGAGGGTGTTTTGAATGTTGGTGATTTGGCGGGCACTGCTAGTGTGTTTGGATCACTTGTAGATATAGGTTTCGACGGCAACCTTCTGGTTCGCGTGCGGTCGATCGTGGACGATAACGCAGCCGACTGCAATACCAACGGCATCCTCGATGCCTGCGAGATCGCCGCCGGTGATGAATTTGACCGCAACTGCGACTGGATCATCGATCAGTGCCAGTGCCTCGGCAATCTTGTCGTGGACGGTAATGATAATGAATTGGTTGATCGAGCCGATCTCATGGCCTTGTTGTATTTCTGGGACACTTCCGAAAGCGACGGCGATCTTGACTGCAGCGGAACGGTAGGTGTCATCGACCTGCTGCTTGTCTTGGAACTCTGGGGTCCTTGTCCTTAGTCCACCACAGCACCTCCGTATTCACGGGGGTGTTGTTGATGTTCTCCTGAGCGGTTCGGGA
>CAZGFN010000134.1:0-3194 GCA_964524945.1 uncultured Isosphaeraceae bacterium | reverse complement strand
GACGGCTCGGAAGCGGAGGCTCTGGAAGCACTCGCCCACAGCCACGCCCAGCGACTATCGCCCCTCTACGATCAGTGGCTTGAGGCGACACTTGAATATGAAGGCCTTGGCCCCATCCTTAACGCAACGGCGAATCATCCCCAAGCTGCAGCTGAAGCCCACAGATCCGAGGCTGCTTGGAATCGCGCCAAGCGTCACCATGACGAAGCGGTGCTTGCCGACTGGACCACACTGCAATCCATTGTTGGTCGTTTTCGAGCGGCCCAGGCCAGGGGCCGCACGCCTCTGCCAAAGATCAAGACCCCGACGAAGTAACCGCTGGCTCTGCCAGCAGCGATTCAAGTTCGACCCGTTGGAAAATATCCAGCGATCCACCCCGGGTGGCATTGACAATGTCGATGTCGTTGGCCTCCGCCCATGCTTGAGCATGTCGGAAGGCACGGGTCATGAGATTCAGACAGGCCGGTCGGATGTGTTCACCGGGCTTTCGGTAGTCGGAATCGAAGTGGTTCTGCACATCGGGCGCTTCCATAATGCTTCGCGGATCAATGCCTTGCTCGCCGAGATATTCATGGTCGCAACCCACCAACACAATCGGATTGCATCCAAGATGCGCTGCGATTTGCAACAAGTCAAAGCTGATCGTGCCGCCTGACCAAATGCCCTCACCAACATTGTTGGAGAAGCAGTATGAGCCATCCCCATTGGGTTGTTGGTGCGGCTGTCCCCGCCAGTGCCAACGCACGATGCGGGATCCATTGACCCGACCGGGCATGTCCGGGCCGCCCAGAATCAACTCGTACTGGTTCGACAGACTTCGCTTGATCTTGGGAAAGAGCACCCAATCGCTGATGGCAAAGTAGTCCGGTCGCCACTGCGTATCGCCAAAGGCCAGATCGATGCGGTTGGAGGCCAGCGTAACTTCGCTGCGGAGCAGATCCAGATCACTTGCCGTCAGGCTTGGACCACACCCAATGACAAAGCCTTTTTGGCCTTTGTGTCGATCCTTGAGGCTGTCCCAATATTCGATATCACTGCGGGCACCCAGCGGATGAAGGGCCGACCGCGTATCCCGCTTGGCACGGTGATACACGCGACGAATGAGAAAGGCCAAGCGTTCAGTGGGACTGATCATAGACCTTGCCAATCAATCGCATGACCCGCAACGCGTCCTGCGAGCAACCATCTTCGATGGGACGATTGCTGGCAATGCATGTGAGAAAGTGTTCTGCTTCGGATGCCCATGACGTATCGACATCATACGTGATCCGCTGCGTGTCCTGCCATTTGACCGCCGGACCCGCGATGGCGTTCCGTTCGAGGGTGAGTACTTCCTCTCCATAGGAATTGCTCGAAGTCTTGAGCCCATTGAGCACGATATGCCCGCCGGACAGAAAGATCTCCAGGGAGAAGATGTGCCGCCACTGTGTCATCGTCGAGTGCAGCGACGCAACGACCCCGGTGTCTGAGTTGCGGAAGTTTGCAAAGACGTTGTCTTCGATGCCGTCGAGATTCCAGAAGAGCGTCGAGACCATGGCCTGCACATCATCGAAGTCGCCGGCGAAGTGCAGCAGAAGGTCGAGCATGTGGATGCCCTGATCAAGCAGAATGCCTCCACCGGCAAGGTGCTTGTCGGCACGCCACGATGCGAAGAATGAGTCGTCGACGCTCTTTCCGTATCGGCCCCGCATCCAGAGCAATCGACCAAACTCGCCCGAATCCACGGCGGCCTTGGCGGTTTTGATGCTCTCATGATGCCGGTGATTGAATCCGTACATCAGTTTGCAACTGCTGGCCTGCTCGACGGCCATAATTTCTTCCACGTCCGCGGCCGTGAAAGCCGGCGGTTTCTCGCAGAACACATGTTTCCCTGCCTTCATGGCAGCGATTGTCAGTTCCTTGTTGCGAAAGTTTGGCGTGCAGACAAAGACTGCATCGAGGTCGGGAGTATCAAGAATATGCTGCGGGTCAGCCACCGCGTTGAACTGTGAGTCTTGCCCAACATGGGGATCGAAGATCAAATCAACGCAGCCCAAGCCGCTTTGAATAATCGTCTCAGCGCGAATGCGCCCCATCTTGCCAAAGCCAATGATCCCACACCGCACGACCTGCTCGGACGTTGGCGTCGAATCGGATTGCTGGGCCGCAAGTTCCGCCCCTCGATTGGCCATTGTCACGCATTGGCCCCTGCACATTCAAGCACACCCAGAAATGTACGGAAGTCTCCGGCCAGTCGTTCCAAGAACGTACTGCACGTACTTGCCACATGTGGACTCATGAGAAACCCTGCAGGGTGGTGTGCTCGCAGCGGCCCGTGGTAGGGCTCCTGCCAGTACACGTCAAAGGCGGCGGTGAGTCGACCCGACTCAATTTCTGCCAGCAGCGCCGCTTCCTCGACAACAGCGCCTCGCGCCGTATTGACCAGCGCAGCGCCGTCACGCATCTTGGAAAGCCATGACGCGTCAACCCATCCACGAGTCGCGTCGTTCAACGGTACGTGCAGCGTGACACAGTCGACCGTCCCAAGCAGTGACTCGAGCAGGTCGGGCGAATCCGTCGCGGCGTCATAAGTGACCACTTCGACAAGGGCGCCGAGTTTGGCAGCCACCTGCGATCCGATGCGACCGGTTCCTACAACGAGCACACGGCGAGTACCCAAGAATGGCCGGGGCGTCTTGACCCATGTTTCGACATCGCCGATATCGCGATAGAGCATCTCCAGCACACGATGCACGGCAAAGTTGGCCGTCTCGGCATGGATAATCTCGACGGTGGTATCCGAGGGCAGGCACACGTCGATATCACGCTCACGGCACGCTTCGAAGGGAATATTGTCGGTGCCGACACCGCAGCGGAAGATCCCTCTCAGATTGGGCATCTCATCGATCGGAAGTGGCTTGGAGCCGATCAGGGCGACGTGGGCCTCCTGCGGGCTCGCATCGGTGGCAATGCCATCGATGAAGCCGTCCAAGGTGGCGGTATTGGTCCAGATGGGGGTATTCATGGCCATGAGGGGTCCGGGAGTTGAACAGTGGGGGAAGAGATCGGATGATACCGTATAAACCGCTCTCACTCCCCTAGCAGCCCTCCCCAACCACCCCTCATTGAGCACAATCAAGGCTCTCCAAACGCACATTGAGCGAGCTATGCTCGTAACTGTCACACCCGGAGTTATATCGACATGATGAACCGCC
>CAZGFN010000133.1:0-3260 GCA_964524945.1 uncultured Isosphaeraceae bacterium | reverse complement strand
GCGAGGCACCAGCCTTGGATGTCGATCAGTGGATTACTACACCATTTGGTGAAGCGCCCGATCTTGCCAAGGGCAAGGTCTACGTCGTTGAGTTCTGGGCCACGTGGTGCGTTCCGTGCCGCATGTCCATTCCTCACCTCACTCGGTTGCAACAGGAGTGGGGGCAGGACCGCCTTGAGATCATCGGCATCTCCGACGAAAAACCAGAGGATGTCGAGCCTTGGATCATCAATCAGGGAAAGCGAGTCGGCTACGCCATCGCTACTGACGAGAACAAGGCGACGAAAGATTGGATGAAGGCGGCCGAGCAAGAGGGCATTCCAACGGCCTTCATCGTGGGGACTGAGGGTCGCATCCAATATATTGGCAACCCAAACAGCACCGCATTTGACAAGCGACTTAATCAGGTCCTTCGTGGCCGGTTCGACATTAGGAAGATGAACCAAGCGGCGCCACTCTTTGACAGGTTGCGAACAGAGCACACGCGGAAGAACTGGAAGCAGTACGACGCAACGCTCGCAGAGATCACTGCCATTGACCAGCGATTGTTCCGTGAGGCCCAGATCGATCAATTTGAGTGCCGGCTCGTAGACCAGCAGGACGCCGAGGCGGCCTACATCCAAGCGACACTCTTCTTCGAAGAGAACATGCAAGAAGACCCCGAAGCAGTCATTTGGATGGCTTCTCGGATTGCTACGGACCCGAACATTCCCGACGCCCAACGCAACTTCCCCATGGCCATCAAGGCGGCCAATGAAGCCTATGAACAATTCGAGAAGCCCGCGATGCGTGCTGAGATGCTCAGCCGCCTCTCGGACATCCACCTCGCCGCTGGGGATACTGCCCAAGCGCTGGCTACGGCGCGTCGAGCCTACCGGACCGCACCAAAGGAAACCAAGGAAGACTACCGAGCACGGTGGGCGACGCTCAAGCAGCAGGCCGATGGCTGATCGGGGCTTGCTCGCAGTGCCGACTTTCGCATCCCCAGCAACAGGTACAACGCCGCTTGTGGCCGCATCGATTCTGTCAGCAGACTTTGGCACGCTCGCTGCCGACGCCAAGGCGGTGCTTGACGCGGGGGCCGACTTGCTGCACGTAGACATCATGGACGGGCACTTCGTTCCCAATCTTTCGATGGGACCAGCCATTTGCGCGGCGGTCCATCGCCACCTACCAGATGCCATGCTTGATGTGCACCTGATGGTGTCCGACCCGGCGATGTATCTCGAACCATTTGCCAAGGCTGGGGCGGCGCACTTGACCGTGCACGCCGAAGTCTTAGACGACCCGCCGGCGATGGCCGCTTGCATTCGGGAACTGGGCTGTACACCAGGTCTGGCCATTAATCCCGATACGCCTGTTGAAGCGGCGATTGAATTCGCCGACTCTTTCGATCTCGTGCTCGTGATGAGTGTGCATCCTGGGTTTTCTGGGCAGCGATTCATCGATGGAGTGCTGCCCAAGACCGCTGCGCTCCGCGCTGAACTCGGCCCGGGCGCGTGGATTCAGATGGACGGGGGAGTGGGGCCGGAATCGGCCAGAGCCTGCCGGGAAGCGGGTTGCAACGTGCTGGTAAGTGCCTCGGCCATCTATGGCAGCGACGACTTTGCTCGGGTCATTGAGCAGATTCGGGGCACCTGCTGATACCCTTTGCCTGACATGGCCGAGTCCCCACGAACCTGGAATGATTCCGACGCCGGAACCGCCACCCGCAAGAAGCCCGTCCCTGAGGGATTGTGGCTCCGATGTGACCAATGTGGGTCCATCTTGTTCAAGCGGGCCCTCGCAAACAATATGGGCGTCTGCCCGGACTGCAATCACCACTTTCGCATTGCCGCCCCCGAACGGATTGCCCAGCTGGCCGACCCCGATAGTTTCTTGGAGTTTGACGCGGACCTCGTATCCAGCGATCCATTGTCCTTCGTCGATGTGAAGCCCTACACGGATCGGCTCGAGGCGGCCCGGCGAAAGACCGGGAGCAACGAGGCGGTTCAGTGCGGCACCGCATTTATCAAAGGTCGAAAGGTCGTCATGGCCGTGATGGACTTTCGATTCCTCGGTGGGTCCATGGGGTCAATCGTGGGCGAGAAGATCGCCCGCGCCATTGAGGCGGCGGCCGATCAGGATCTTCCGCTCATCGTGGTGTCTGCATCGGGTGGCGCCCGCATGATGGAGTCGGGCCTCTCGCTCATGCAGATGGCCAAGACGTCCGCAGCGCTGGCCCGTTTCGACGAGATGGGCGGCTTGTATGTATCGGTCCTGACCGACCCGACTACTGGCGGTGTGACGGCGAGTTTCGCGATGCTTGGTGATGTGACTTTGGCCGAGCCCAAGGCGCTCATCGGATTTGCTGGACCGCGGGTCATCAAGAACACGATTCGTCAGGACTTGCCCGAGGGCTTTCAGCGAAGCGAGTTTTTGATGGAGCATGGGTTTGTCGACCGCGTCGTCGATCGGCACGATCTGAGAAGCGAGATTTCCAGCCTCATTGACTATGCCGGAAAGTAGCCCGTCGTACACGGCGTTTTTTGGGCCGACCAGAAGTCTGCTTGAACATCGAAGTGATGCTCTGTGGTTGACCGTTGTGTGGATGGCCACGGCCGCGGCGGCATGGTGGGCCGTGCAGCCGGGCATGCTTGTTCCCGATGATTGGAATGGATGGCCCGAGATTGTCTGGGTCATTCTGGTCGTTCGTGGTGGTCTGGGTGCCAAGCGAGGTTGGGTCGCTTTCTTGATTGGTTGGCTGTGTTTCATTCCCGCGTGGCTCATCACGTTGGCTTGGATCGGGGACATCTCGGTTGCGGGGTGGCCTTCGCTGGCGATCTACTCGGCCTTCTACCCACCAACGATGGTCGTACTGATTCGCTGGCTCAGTACATGTCATCGCTTGCCCATGGTGTTGGTTGGTGGTGTGGTTGGAGTCAGTTTGGAATATGTGCGGGCCGAGGTGCTCTTCGACTCGTGGCCATTTCACTTGATTGGCAGTGGCATGTCTGGCGGCAGCAATGCACTGCTGGCCCAGTGGGGCGGCCTGTGGTTGGTGACATTGGTCGTCATGTTCACTGGGGTGCTGTGTGTGAATTCTCTGATATGGGGATTCTTTACCAAGTACGACGGTGTTGTTGTGGTGCTCCTGATCGGGACTTCTTTCCTGCCCCTACCCGCTGGGCCGATCGAAGCGGCGCCGCTTCGAGTCTTAGCGGTGCAGACCAATCTTCCCCAGAGCAACAAGATGGGCTGGTCACACGAGCAGCAAGCGA
>CAZGFN010000132.1:0-3325 GCA_964524945.1 uncultured Isosphaeraceae bacterium | reverse complement strand
CTTCGCGAGCGCGGCTAGCAAGGGCACGGTTGCGGGCGTCAAGTAGTTCTGTGGCAATGCCGATCGGGTGATCGAGCGTAGCGATCGAATGGGCGGTGGACGCCCTGATTACTGAGGCTCTGGACACTTCAGTGTGGGACAGCACCACTGCCTAGACAGTGGTGCAGGGTGGGTCTTGGCTGGAATGGACCGGGAAGAGTTGGATGTCACGAGTCCACGATTGTCGTCAGCGTGGTCGCAGACTGTCCGCCAGGCCCTCGAACTCCTTCCTCTCGATGCACCAGTCTCCAGAGAAGGGTTGATTGAGATCCTTCTGCATGTAGTAGATCAAGTAAACTGCTGTCGCCATGGCGAGCACCATGAACAGGTGGATAATGAGGCTATCTATTCGCATCAGTATGAGACCTGCCACGAGTGCAACAGACATGAAGTTGAGCAGCCATGTGATCTTCGGGGGAGTTTCCTCTTCTGTAATAGCAAATCGCTTCGTGCGATAGGTAGTGACATCCATAAGATTGCTGATGATGAACCTGAGGGCAACCGTATCGCTTGGGTTTGTGACCTTGATTTTGTTCGTTTCCGTCATGACGTCATGAAGTTCGACGGTCGTATCCTTGTCATCGAGATTGCTCTTACTCTCTAGTTTCACCCATTCAGTATCCAGAATGGACTCAACGTACGTGAGCATCGCACGCTTGATGTCACGGCCCACTGCCTCATTCGCATCCCCGTCGAGATAACACACCAGATCCCGAATGTCCTGCAGGGCATTGATTTCGTCGCTCATGACCAACTTCAGGACATCGAACCGTTGCAGGGACTCAAGCAGGACGAACGCGGAGATGATGGCATACAGTATGCCGAACGCCGTAAAGAAGACTCCCATGCCTTCAGGGCTGGCCTGCGTGTCCCATGCATGCGAGTATTCCCGTATTAGAAGCGTGCTGACTACGAGTCCAGCAAACAAGATGGCCCGTAGCATGTTTCGGTTGTTGAAACATTTGAGACTCGTGCCCACTGGTGGCATTGGCCCATTTCTCGAACGCACCTTCTCAGCACCGCTCATGAAACGTCCCCTTGAGTGAAACTAACGATCATATTGTGCCTCCATAAGTTCTGTAGCAGCAAGTTCTCACTATAAATGCAAAGAACCAAGCCATGCAAACTCAGTGGTCCTTGTCTTACCCATCACCCCCCTCATTCCTCAGCCACCACAACCACCGCATCCTCAGCCCCCAGCGTGACGAGCTCGTTCTTGTCGATCGCCATCCTGAGGTCTGGTAGTGGGCGTGAGGGGTCGCGATCAAGGACTCCAATGACAGCTTCGCCCCGGCGGAATCCCTCTTGCACAATGGCGCCGAAGGGGGTTGGGGTATCGAGTTGCATGTAATGGCTCGCCGGGCGGAGATGGAGTTCGGAGCCCTCCGCAGTGAGCAACTCTTGAAGTACCGGCCCAAGGTCTGGGTTCTCGGAGAGTTGCACCATGACACAACTGACTAATTCCTCGCTCGCCACGAAGTCGTCTTCGCGAGCGCGGCTAGCAAGGGCACGGTTGCGGGCGTCAAGTAGTTCTGTGGCGACGCCGATCGGGTGATCGAGCGTAGCGATCAACTCGCGGAGGTGGATCAGGGTGAGGAGCGTCCGGCTGTCTGCTGCCTGCGCGGCGAGCGTATCTCGATAGGCGAGGAGAATGACCTCGTTGATACTCGTGAGATCAAGCCGATCGAGTGTGGCAAGGTGGGTGGTGTTGGCCTCCTCCACTGTGACCGAGAGGTGTTCCAATGAGCCAATCAGATCTTCGCTCGGACCATCGCTAGAGTTTGGATCGAATACCACGTTGATCGTTGAGCCATCCGCAAGCAGTTCATCAAGTTCGCGCATGAGCAGCGATGCACAACGATGCCAGCCGAGGATGAGATAGTGTTCGGGTACCTGGATAACATCCTTCGCAGTGGGGAGTGTGGGTCCCTCAAATGACAATGGCTGTTTGAGCGCCTCGGAGATATCAGCATCATCGGCGGCGACGACAATGAGTCGGTCTCCCTCTACGAGTACGTGATCACTGGGTGGGTTCAAAATCGGCTTGCTACCGCTGTGTGTGACGATGCCAATCGCGGTGGCCCGGGGTAGGCACATGGCGGCATCCCCGAACTTGTGGCCAGCTAGGGAGTCATCATGGTGAAAGTACAGCTCGCAGCCGTTGAATGACAGCAACTCTTCGTACACCAGGCTCAGCCCTGGCTCGCGAGCTACTTGGAGTAGTACTCTTGTAACGAGTTCGGATGGTTCAACGACCTGCACATTGCCAAGTCGGGCTATCGCCACAGCGTTTTCGTGGTCTCGCACCTCGGCGACAATCGGGCAACCGCGGCCCGACTGCTCGGATGATCGTTGAAGCGCCAAGGTACGTTTTAAGACTAATGCATCGCCGTCGTCACCTTCCCCCGCGAAAAGGATGGCGCTTCTGGCAAGGCCGGGCCGCACAATAGCCAGGTCCGCAAGATCGCACGGGTCGCCCCGCCTGCAGATGATCTCGGTCGGCCCAAGGTCACTGACACGTTCGGCGAGGTACTCCTCCATTTCAACCTTGTCGCGATCGGCAAGGATCGTGACGACGGCTCTTCGGCAACTCTCGTTGGCAATCGCCAGCTCTTGCACAGCTGCGGCGATCTTGGTCGACCATCCAAGGATGATCGTGTGGCCTTCTTCCAGCACCATCGAGCGGCCGCGGCGGAGGTCATCTAGTTTGCCCTCAATACCGCTGGTCAGCACACCGATGATCGTGCTGACAATCAGAATGCCGATGATGGCCACCGCGAGCATGACGATGCGGTACGCCCACCCTGCGTCCTCCACGGCGCCGGGGGCCAGTGCAACCCCCAAGGTGGTCCAGAATGAGTCGCCGTAGTTTGGCGGAGCGGCAGGATCTGCATCCAATGGTTGGACACCAAGAACAAGAATGACAGCCACCACCGCCATGACTGCAGCCGAAATCGCGGCAAGCCACAGCATGAGCTTGCCTGTACCGCCCGCGATGGTTCGGTCGAAGTGGTATTGCCAGTGGGCCCTCAGGCCGGGTTTGGAATCAGGGGTGGTCATGGGTCCGGATACTCCTCTTCCATTTCGTTACTGGATCATGCGAAGATTCAGAGAACTTGGGGTACGGTGCAAGAACAAGATCGCAGATTACTTCTTCGAAGGGGCCCCTGTGATTGGATTAGATTAATTTTGATCCAACGCTGTGGACGCTTGGATGATGCACGCGCCGGGCTCAAGGGTGATGGCGGCAAGTTGCACGTGGCGGTGATCGACGAGGGGGATGGCA
>CAZGFN010000131.1:0-3349 GCA_964524945.1 uncultured Isosphaeraceae bacterium | reverse complement strand
TGGTGGGGGCCCGCGGATCGACTCCGCAACCGGCCGGCGCGATGATGCTCGTCGACCAAACCGGAACCACCTTCGGCACGATCGGCGGTGGGTGCGTCGAGGCCGAATTGACCCGGCGGGCCACGGCCATGCTGCTCTCCGATACGACCGGCGTGCACGACTTCATACTTGATCATGATTATGGATGGGACGATGGTTTGATTTGCGGCGGTACGCTCCATGTGGCGATCGGAACGCTGCCCGAGGCAGACGAACTCGTCGCTATCGAGCAGGGCGTCCGCGATCGTATCGAAACACGGCTTCCGATCTTCGTGCAGACCGAAGGTGGCCATGCGCACTATGACCTGCACATTCCGCCGCGCCCCCGCCTGCTCATTGCCGGTGGCGGCCATATCGGGCAGGCGGTGGCTCGGCACAGTCTCCGACTCGATTTTGAGACCACGCTGTTCGACGATCGGGCCGACTTACTTGAGCGGTTTGCTCCTGAAGGATGCCGGTGCTCGCCAGGCGAGATGGCAGAGACGCTTGCCGATGCAGCCATCGACTTTGAAACCTACTGTGTCATCGTCACGCGCGGTCATCGCCACGATGCGCAGGCACTCGCCGCCGTTGTCGATCGCGGCGCTCGATACGTCGGCATGATCGGCAGCAAACGTAAGGTGCTTCTCGTGCGGCGAGAACTGATGGAACGCGGCGTAAGCGAATCGGCCCTCGATGCCGTACACGCGCCCATTGGCGTGGATATCGGTTCGGTCACTGGCGAAGAAATCGCGCTGTCCATTGCTGCGCAACTCGTGCAGGTTCGTGAGCAGCGGGGGTGGGTCACCGTTGATGGGCCGCACCTGGACTCTCCGCAGTGAGCCTGCCTTACCTCGTCGGCCTCCTGTTGGCTGCTGGCCGCAGTAAACGCATGGGCGAGCAGACCAAACAATTGCTCCCGTGGCCCTCCCCCGGAAGTGCGAGGACGATCATTGAAACCTCATTCGATCTGTTGGCGCCATTCTGCAGCAGTATGTTTGTTGTGCTCGATCATGATGCCGAGGCCATCACCACAGCACTGGGAGATCGCGAATACACCTTGGTGCAGGGAGACGCCGATGCGCCAATGTTTGAATCAATTCGCGGTGGCTTACAGGCGATCGCATCACATCAAAGCGAAGCCTCGGTGCTGCTCCATCCCGCCGATCATCCCGGCGTTCTCACCACCACTGTTCAGAAGGTCGTTGATAACTCTGTGACCCATCCGGATCAGGCAATCATTCCTCATCATGGTGATCGCGGGGGCCACCCCGTACTCGTGCCACACATGCTGCATGCACGAATCCTGATATTCGATGGCCGCGATGGGCTGCGGGGCTTCTGGCAGTCACATCCAGACTGCTACCACCGAATCGCCGTTGACGACCCCACCATGATCATGGATGTAGACACTATGGAACAGTATCGATCTCAGGGTGGGCATCACTCGTGACACAGACGTGCGAAGAGATCAGAGGCAAGTCAACCACATCGCTGGAATCATTTGCCAGGTTGCGACTAGAGTTTTTCCTGGGTGGCTTTCTCAACGGCGAGAGGACTTGACAAGCCTCTGGGACGGTGGGATTGTTCTTGGTCGAAGTATTCATTGATCACACCCAAATTATTGCCGTAACGGGCGAGAGCCACCATGAGCAGGATTCTCGCCTTGAAGCCATCCAGCCCCGGCGAGAGGATGCAGCCGTGCTTGAGAAGATCCGCGCCGCCGCCAACATCGCCGTAGGCCGGCTCGACAGCGCCTTCAAAGACTCGACTGCATATGACTACGGGGATCTGCTTGGACATGGCATACTTGATGGCCTCGAAGGTCGGTGGGTTGACGTTTCCGGCACCGACGGCGATATAGACAATGCCTTTGGCACCGGAATCAACCGCATCTCGCACGAACCGTCCGTCATCACCTGCGAACATTGTGATGAGCGGCACGTATGGAAGCGGGTCTTTCAGCGAGATGCGAGTGCGATACAGCCTGTCATTGAAGCGGTTGACATGGGTATTCCCAACGATGTAGCCAAGATAGCCCTTTTCGAAGGACTGAAAAGTCTGCATGTTCGTGGTCTGCGTCTTCAACACCCACCGAGCCGAGTTGATGTACTGGTTCAGTGTGACCGTGACCCCCCAATTCTGAGCGTTCGGCGAAATCGCCTGTGCAACAGCGCCCTTGAGGTTGCCCGGTCCGTCTGGTGCTGTTTCCGAAGCGTTGCGCATGGCCCCGGTAAAGATCACCGGTTTATCACTCTCGAGTGTGACATCGAGAAACCATGCGCCTTCAGCCATCGTGTCGGTGCCGTGGGTGACGACGACGCCCGCGATATCCTCGCGGGCGAGTACTGCATCGACGGTTCGGCTGAGTTTCGCCCAGATCTCAGGCGTCATATGTGAACTGTCGATATTGCTGAAGTTCACGGTGCCGATGTTGGCCATTTTGGAGAGCGATGGAACTGCGGCCACAAGGTCGCTGCCCGAGAGGGCTGGCACAGCGCCACCAGCTGAAGCGCTGACCTTTTCGGCAATGGTCCCACCAGTAGAGACAATGATTACATTGGGAAGAGCTGGGTCCTTGACAGTCAATTCAATCTTGGGGTTATTCGGATCCTTGACTAGCACCACATCTTTGGCGAGCAGAGGGCAGCTCAGGGCGATGATGGTGATGATGGGCAGTGTTCTGATGCATAGGTTCATTGGTTGGGCTCCATTTCTACTTAGCCACCACCAGCCACTGCGTTGGTCTGTACAACGCCCACGACGACCGGTCCCCACAGCGTGAGAAAGATGTTGGCGATGGCGTAGGTGATCGTGAAGGTCGCAACTGGGGTGGTATTGCCTGCCTTCTCGAGCAGGGCCGCAAAAGCCGGGTTGGCGCTGCGTCCACCAGCCACCGCCGACATTGCGATGATCGGGTTGCGGATTCGAAGGACGTAGTACGAGAAGTAGAACGTGATGATCTGCGGGATGATCGTGACGCCGGCACCGAGCAGGAGCAGGGTCAGGCCATTCTGCTTGATGGCATCGAGGGCCTGTGGTGCGGCGTTGATTCCAACGAGCGCAACGAAGACGGCGAGTCCGAAGTCACTCAAGAAGTTCGAAGCGCCTTCAGGAAGGGCTGCAAATCGAGGCCTGGTGAATCGCACCCATCCAAAGAGCAGCCCGGAGAGCAGGCATCCCACACCGCTTCGGAGTGTGACAGGAATACTCCCGAGTTTGAAGGTGATCAGACCGATCAGCATGCCGATGGTCATGCAAATACCTATGACGTAAAAAACGGAACCGGCTCCTCCCGACACCTTGTGCCCAAACTTTTAATTTGCGCAAT
>CAZGFN010000130.1:0-3367 GCA_964524945.1 uncultured Isosphaeraceae bacterium | reverse complement strand
CTGCGCAGTCGATGACCAACATCGAAGCGTTCGTTGAGCAGTTGGAAGGGCGACGCCAATGAGTACGGCCCTCTTCGCTGGCATCGACGCCGGATCTTCAGCCACCAAGTGTGTTGTCATTGACAATGGTGGGGTGTTGGTCGGCAAGAGCGTGGCATCATCTGGGTTCAGTTATGAAGACGCCGCGCAGACGGTGCTGGGCGAGGCACTGACCGAGGCTGGCGGCACCCTCGCGGACATCGAGGCCTGCATTTCCACCGGATACGGCCGTGAGTGGGTGCCATTCGCCACGCGCAAACTCACCGAGATCACCTGTCACGCCAGAGGCGCCCACGAGTGGTATCCACAGGTTCGCAACATCATCGATATCGGCGGGCAGGACACCAAGGTCATTCGGCTTGATGCCACCGGGCAGATATCTGATTACCGCATGAACGCCAAGTGCGCCGCTGGAACGGGGACATTTCTCGAGTCCATCGCCGTAAAACTCGGCATGACGCTCGGTGAACTCGATGAACTCGCAGCCCAGTCAGACAGCCACACGGTGATCAACAGTTACTGCACCGTCTTCGCCGGCACTGAGGTGCTCGAGTGCATTAAGTCTGGCAAGGAGCCCAAGGACATCGCTCGCGGCCTGTTCCGCTCGATCGCTTCGCGGCTCTTTGAAATGATCGTGTCGCATGACGGGCCGGTCGCTGCGACTGGCGGTGTAGTTGCCCACTGTGGATCGATGCGTGCAGCCCTCAACGAAGTGCTCGACGACGAGATCCTGCTTCCACCGCTGCCGCAATTCGCAGGAGCCTACGGGGGGGCGCTGATGGCCAGAGCCGGACATGATGTCGCCGAGCCAGACGGTCAGCGATTGTCGCCTCCGTGCGGATCATCGATCAAGGGAGGCTGCCAGTGCTGATAGGTGGACAAGTCGGCATCCACCCACCCGGCGCCCTCGGTGTTGGGTTCTTCGTGCACATGCAGGCCGAATGCTTGGTGGGCATGAGTGGCGACGGCATCACGGAGATCCTCAAGGAGGCCGGACAGTTGCGGCTCGAGCAGCACGGGCAGCAGCAGATCGTCCCCCTCCGCGGCCGTGTCTTTGCGAATCTACTCGAGGCGGACGCCAAGAAGGCCCTGCCGGAACTACTGCTGGTCTGCTGCAACCCCAACCAACTCGGGCCCTTTACTGGTGAAGTCACCGGATTTCTTGAGAGTCTCGCTGGACGAGGTTTGCTTGATTCGCCAGAGCAGGTGCGGCATCACGTGCCGATCCTGCTCATTCTGCCCAACGGCGTCCTGTTCGAATCGACCTTCAACGAGTTTCGGTCACAACTCAACGAATCGGTGCTCATGGATCGGCTCCCCGGCGTTACGCCAGAAGTACAGGAGGCCATCGAAGCTCGTGTGGTTCGTGGCATCTCACTCCAGGCAGGAGGCCGTCGCGGGAATGGGGCGGACACGACCTATGTGCTCGAGAAGAAGGGGTCGATCGTGTTCGCCGGCGGCGGAGAGTTTGAGCAAGAGCGGATCGCAGCGATATTGCAGCAGCACGACTACTCATTTACCCACGTGCAGAACGTCCCCGCGACACGCGTCGAATTCGACAAGGCCATGATTTCGATCGTGCTGAATGTCGGCGGTCTGATTCATACTGTGAAACCAGATGGGGATTGCATCGATCTTCGTATGGGCGACCTGTGTGTGGATCCAGAGAAGGAAGCGTTCGTCCAAGAGATTACCAGAGCGGTCTTTGATGTCGGGCAAGCCAATGGGGCCTACGCATCAGATGCGACATGGGAAGAAGTGTGGCAGGGCCATCGAAATACGATTCTGAAATTTAAGGGGCATGTCACCAGTTCAGTGAAGGACTTATCTGTTGCCCTCAATCAGGGCTTGGACAGCGTCAAACTCTTCACCAATGAAAGGTGGATTCTTCACCCGCTTCAGCGATATGCGGCGCTAGTCGACATGCAGACAGAACAGGACTTATTTCAGGATTTAGCGAGGCAAGTGCAACAAGCCATGGCCCGCGCTATCAAGTTCCGCCGAGCACGGGGCGGCGAACCGAGGAGTAGAAACATGAAACTGACCGCGCAGCGCAATATCAGCATCGATCTGTACGAGAACGGTGATGAACATCTCGTTTTGGTGGGCACATTCCACGACAGTGAACATCTCATTCGGCTTGAGTTAACTATCGGAGTTGTGGATCGTCAGATTCTCAGGAGCGACCTCAACATGATTCGTTCGCCATTTCCAGTATGCAGCGAAGTCGAGAAGACAGCACAGCAACTCGTTGGACTTCGCGTTGAACGAGGCGTACTGAACGAAATCGGCTCACGGCTCGGTGGACGAGCGGGATGTTCGCACATCAGGGAAATCGCTGCGTCGATCATGCAGTTCGTGGCGACCTACCTCGTGCGAATTCGTGCTGGTGTCCGTCCTTTCGACGAGGAGTTTCTCCACGAGCCTGCCGAAGACCGATTCCGGTTGACCCGCGAACTGCTACAGGACAGTTGCTTGGCCTATTCGCAACTCACCGCCCACGGACTCGACGAGAAGGTAGGCATTCGACGCATCGGTGAAGAGCACGGATCACCGATCGAACTCGGTGAGCACGAGGCGTCGATTGGCATGTTGGTTCGGGACAGAGCTGTTCAATGGGGCGATCGTGTGTGCGCCAAGTACCGCCAGGGCGATGAAGAATGTCAACTCACTTGGAGCGAATTGGGAAATCAGGTGGCCCGCGTGGGACGGCACCTGATCGATCGCGACATCCATCCCGGCGATCGCATTGGCATCGTGTCTGAAAATCGCATCGAGATGCTGATTCTGGAACTCGCCATTCAATCGATCGGCGCCGTCACGGTGCCGGTATTCGCAGGATATCCGGCGCCACTGGTGGGATACGTGATTCGCCACGCCAAGCCGCGAATGCTCGTCGTGTCGAACATGAAGCAGCTCGACAAGATGGATCGAAATCAACACGACTTCATAGAATCCTGCTTCTGTATGGATGCGTCGGATGCCACGCGTGCGTGGGGCGCGGTGGACTTCGATACGCTGCTCGAAGATGGGGGCGCTCCGGAACTCGAATATGAAAGCCGTGTCGATGCGGTCAGCGCCGATGACCGATGCCTGATCATGTACACATCAGGAACGACCGGTCCGCCCAAGGGCGTCTGCTTGAGCCACCGAAACCTGATCTCGCAGCAGAAGGCCATCTCGCTTATCTGGGACATCAGCCAAGATGACGTGCTGTTGAGTTTCCTTCCGTGGCATCACAGTTTCGGCGGGCTTTTCGAGCGGTTTATGGCCCTCTACAACGGGTGCATCCTCGGCCTCGACGACTCTCGTGGACGGAACATGGATC
>CAZGFN010000129.1:0-3392 GCA_964524945.1 uncultured Isosphaeraceae bacterium | reverse complement strand
CGTGATCGGCCGCCCATTGATGCCACGCTGCTGCATCGACCAGCACCTGATGCTCGCGCCCTCCCCACCCGCAGCGAGGTTTGACCCGAATCGGCCACGGGCAATCGGCCGCCACAGGATCGACAGATGGAATCGGCGCATGCCCCCGAGAAGCGAGCCACTCATCACAGTTGGCCTTGTCTAGAACGGTCTCAAGCAGCGAGAGATCGGGCACCGCCACACGAGCGCCTGTCATTTCGATCCGTACGCGATGCGTCGCCAACATAATCAACTCATGCGCCGTGGCTGGCACTATGAGTGTCACCCCTTCCTCGCGGCAGGTTGACTCTATGTGACCAAGAAACGCTTCCTTGTCGCGAATCGGCGGTGATTGCAATACACGATCCACCAGACCCTGTGTCACATGCTGTGGGTTGATGTCGCTGACAATGATCCGAACATCCGGCACCGCACGCAGACAACGAACGGCGGCAAGACCTTGAAAACCGCCTCCGCAGGTAACTAGGACCGTTTGACTACAAGCCATCGGGCTTATGTTCGGCCCGCAGGTAGACTCCATTGCAGCACCCAGGCAACTCGTCGCCGACTTCGCACATAGCTTCATAGATCTCCGGGGGCAATTCGAGAGTCTCCAATTGACTGGAAGTCAGCGGCTTGAGCAACAGCCCACGCTGATCGGTGACCGCCATACCAGCGGATTCGACGAGGGAAGTGATCGAGTCTAGATCGAAGTAATGCCGATGGCCAAGTTGACGATCATGATCGCTGAGTGCGTAGAGATCGGGCAGAAGACCAGCATGGTGACCGAGCAGTCGATGGATGGACCTCGCGTTGGGTACCGCAATGTGCATTACGCCACCTGGGGCGAGGAATTCTTTGTGCCTTCGCACGATCAATGACGGATCGACTACATGCTCCAGTACGAATCCCATTTCAATACTGTCGAAGTGTCTGGTCGACATGTACTGCTCGAAGAAGCCCTCCTCAATGGTGACATTGTCAGGCAGTGTATAGGCGTCCTTAAAATCAGAAATGATGGATGGGGAACCCTCGATGACCGTGTAAGAACTCATCCCTGCCGCAGCTTGCAGCAACGACGTCGTGACCACCCGATGTCCGATGCCCAAACTCAGCAAGTGTTCTACTTGACGATCCTCGATATCTGCCAGCACGTGCCGGGCGTAGCGTTGCAAGATGCGCTCGTTTTCGTCGTGAAATCGAAACCTTGGCGTGTAGGCGTTGTCGAGCGAGTCGAGATGTTCGGTGGTGTCAACTGCAGGGGCTTCTTTGTTCATAGAAACATGATCTCCCTTGTTGTCCCTAGTCGGACTGTCTCTCCACCGATTCCTTAGCAGCCACTAATAGGCGGTCGGCATTGTACTCATTATACTGGCGGCGGCTATGACACGTGTCGCAATCAACCAGTCCAACTACATCCCGTGGCGGGGGTGGTTCGACATGGTGCGGCGGGTCGACCACTTTGTACTGTATGAGGATGTCCAGTACACCCGTGGCGAATGGCGAAATCGGAATCGAATCAAGGGTCGCGAGGGCGCCTTCTGGCTGACGATACCGATCGTACGGGACGCACTGAACGAATTGCTACTTCAGGATGCGAAGACCGTGGATAGTCGCTGGCGAAAGAGGCACTGGAAGTCCATCGTTCAGGCATACCGAAAGGCAGCTGGGTTCGCCCAGTTTGCTGAGCCGCTTGAGGCCATGTACTTAGATAGTGACGATGACAATCTATCTCGGATCAACGAGCGGTTTATCAGATGGGTGTGTGAGGTTCTAGACATCGATACGCCCATATCAAGATCTTCGGACTATCAACTTGTGGATGGTACAACCGAGCGTTTGGTTGACTTGTGTCGCCAACTTGGAGCAACGACTTACCTCTCTGGACCAGCAGCGAAGCAGTACCTCGACATGGAGTTGTTCGCCGCTGCGGGCATTGCCATCGAGTGGATGTCATATGATGGATATCCCCAATATGACCAGCAAGGGGCCGACTTCGAGCCAGCAGTCAGCATCATCGATGTTCTTCTCAATACTGGCGACAGAGCGCGGGACTATCTGAAAACACGAGACTCGGCATGCAACTCTCCATCGTGACCACCCTGTACCGATCGGCGGGCACCATCGAGCGGTTCCACAGTCACATGGCGGCGGCCGCCGAACCATGCGCAAACGATGTGGAATTTGTCTACGTTGATGATGGTTCTCCAGACGATAGTCGTGATCGCGTCATAGAAATGATGCGCACCGACCCGCGCATTCGTCTTGTGGAACTCTCTCGCAACTTTGGCCACCACAAGGCTGCTATGACCGGATTACAGCACGCTCGAGGCGACCGAGTATTCCTGATTGATTGTGACCTTGAGGAAGATCCAGGGCTGCTTGGACAGTTCTGTGACGAAATGAAACGAAGCAGTGTGGACGTCGTGTTCGGCGTCCAAGCGGGGGCCCGGCGCGGGGGCATTCTGGAACGAACGACCGGAGACCTCTTCTACCGGCTCTTCAATGTATTGAGCACAATCCAGATCCCTCGCAATATCTTGACTATCCGACTCATGACACGACCCTACGTCAATGCGCTCACGAGCCTCGGGGACCGTGAGATGTACATGGCTGGCCTGATGTCGTTCGCGGGATTCCGACAACTTGGTGTGCCTGTCGATAAGGAATCGAAAGGTACGAGTTCGTACTCGATTCCTCGCCGCATAGCGTTGCTGGTGAACGCCGTCACGAGTTTCTCGAACAAACCGCTGCGGTGGATCTTTTACCTCGGCGTAGGCGTGCTGATACTGAGCGGATTCGCCGTTGGCTTGCTTCTGCTCCGCAAGGCGATGGGCGGCACGCTGGAGGGCTGGGTTTCAGTCATGGTGTCGGTCTGGATTTTCGGCGGATTGATCCTCTTCTGCCTTGGAATCGTCGGAATCTATCTCGGCAAAGTGCACGCCGAAGTGAAGCGGCGGCCGCTGACGATGGTACGACGAGTACACCAGGCGGATGGCTTGGAGCATCACACAGATGCCTGACGCCAGAACCCGTGGGCAGTTCATCAAGTACGTCCTCGCGGGAGGAATCGCAAACCTCACCGGCTATGGCCTCTATCTTCTCATTACCTGGGGCGGACTGGGCCACAAGACGACGATGACACTGCTGTTCTTCGTGGGAATACTCATTTCATTCTGGCTCAATCGCAATTGGGCCTTTGGGGGAGTAGTTTCTGCGCCCGGTGTGCTATCTCGCTTTATCGCGGCCTATCTGCTCGGCTTCGCTTACAATTTTCTATTGCTCTGGCTCATGGTCGATGTCATGGGATTCGATCACGCGATCATTCAAGCGATTGCCGTGGCCACTCTGGCACTTCTGTTGTTCATGGCGCA
>CAZGFN010000128.1:0-3429 GCA_964524945.1 uncultured Isosphaeraceae bacterium | reverse complement strand
CGCAGCCAGTGCCCGAGCATGATCCATACCAGTGAGAATCCGGCCGCAATCAGCAAGAAACTCCGGCTGTAATAGAATCTGGTGATCAAGAGAATGGCGGCGAGGATGATGAAGGCCAGCAGTGTGAAGCCGAGCGTGACTCGCCAAACTCGGGCCAGTGGTATTTGGCCCACATGGTCGATTGCCAACGCAGCCAGGAACATGGCAATGACGCTGCCGGCCAGCATCAGGATGTTCTGTGGCCATGCTTCGACGAGGATGCTGGACCACCTTGGCGCTGCGGCAACCGGTACAAGCAGGGCCACTCCACAGGCCAGCCAGACTGCGGGCCAGAGGCGACTACTCAATCGATGGTCGGAGGCCAGGGTTGTATTCATGGTGCCAAAGTCCACCTTTCGGGTGGGTCTGGTAGATTACCAGACAAATCGTTTTCACCCAGTGGAGTGCGGGGAGCGATTTCAGTCGGATCCTTTGTAGGGCTTGTGTCTCTACAGTCGATGACGGAATCCTGATGAAACAGACCAAGGGTGGATTTGATGTCTGTTCTTTTCCAGATCCAGCAATGCGAATAGCTCAGACTGTTCTGTTTCTGGCTGCGGGGATCGCCACTCTCATGTTGGGGGTTTGGCTTCTCGTCCACTTTGAGTTGATTGCCTTGCCAGCAGCGGTAGACGTATCCTCACGTGGGACGAGGTACGCTGCCTTCCGGGAATGGTCCGGTGGTCTAATCAACGCGGCCACATCATTGGGACTTGTCCTGCTGGCGTGGGTAACCTGCAAACTGCTTCCACGACAATCAACAACAATCCACATTAAGCCGCCTCAGAATCACTATGGAGCATTTCTTGCTGCTTCTGCTGCTGGCGTGGTTTCTGGTGCGGGATGGTGGTATCTGTCGAGTTGGCCTTATGCATTCCCTTCAAATGCGAGGATGCATTGGGTTGATATTCTAGATGCCTCCGAATCACTCCAGTTTAGCTACTGGTTGACCGATGCTGCACACGCAGTTTTCTATGAGCACCCCGCAGTGTTCACAGCTGTGTGCGGTGGATTTGCGGCGGCATTCATGGCCGCGACACTTCTGCAGATGGGGGTCGGCCGTGTTATTGCGGCTGTGGGGGCCACGATACTCTTTCTCGGGCCGCAATTATCGACCTTCGCGAATATGGCCGAGGACGTTCCCGTTGTACTTGCTGCCACAAGCCTGGCATTGGCATGCTTTCTTGGCGGGCGGGGATGGGCGTTCGGCTTAGCTTGCGGACTACTTGTTCTTGCACGACCGCAGGCAGGACTACTGTTTGTTGCGGGCGTTGTGGCATGGGCCGTGGAACAGATCATTGCCATGCCGAATCAACAGTTGCGGGCCGCGTTATGGCGTTTGGTCTGGAATCCGTGGCCATGGTCCGCCCTGGGAGCATGGTTGGCGGTACTGGCGCCGCCTCATCTTTGGATGTACGGACATGATCTTGGCCTTATGGCGGGACCGATTAACATGTCGACGTATCACTCTATTGAGATTGAAGGATTCCGCCTTGTGCCATGGTCGGGCGCATTCTTGTTTCACGGAATTTGGATGACCCCCACCATTCTGTTCGCTTCTGCGATGGTTGCAGTAGTCATACCGTTCCGTCAACCACGTTGGTCGGTTGGCATGCGAGTTGTCACCCTGGGTGTTATCTACATCAGTGCAACTCTTGCACTTTATGAGCAAGTATCGATGTTCTACTTCAATTGGAGGTATCTCGCCTACTTGCTTCCGGTCATCTTCGCTCTTGCGTTTGTTCCAGTCGTAGCAGTATTCCGATCGCAACCGAAATTGGGGATAGTGTTGGGGGTTGTTGTGGCATTTGCACCACTTGCTGCCAGTGGCGGTGGTCTGGCGATATTGAAGAAGGCCCGCAACCATCCGCTGGCAGAACTGTGGACTCACCGATTGGAGTTCAGAGATACGATCGGTGATCTGCCGGTAAACTATGTGATCCACGGTAGCACCGCGAAGAGCCATCGTAATCAGCTCTGCTATCTTCTCAAAAAGCAGTTTCGCAAGGTTCGACCATTTCGCGAAGACTTCGTCATGGACAAAGGGTCGTTGCTGCTGTGTACATCGACTGATGCAGATGGCCTGCCAGCGGCGTCATGGCGAACACTCAAGTCAACAGATAGGTTGAGATTGCTGGAGCATGTTGAGCCGCCGATGTGACAGCCCTCCCGGGGTCAGTGCCGCAACAGGCCTGTTTGGGCAAGGACGTCGTTTTTGAGTTGATCCATCAACTCTTCGTTCCAAAGTCCGGTGATTAGGGCGAGGTCGTCTGGTGCGGCCACCACATCATCCGGATCCCACTCTTCGTGATTCTCGCCTTGGCGAATTGAGAAGTGACGAAGTAAGCCAGACCAGCTGCGATCGGAAGTGGGTTCGCCAATATATGCGGTGGATGGCACAAAGCCAGTGTGGGCCAGGTGGCCTTGGCAAGTGCCACCTGCCCATACTTGCAACCCGGTAGTTTCTGTCCATATGAGTCGCACATTGATGCGGCCGTCGACCAATGCGAGTACAACTCGCTCTTTCTTCGTCGCAATCTGCAGATGGCGTTTTGCCAATCTCATGGTCACCAATCCCAGACGCAACACTCGCGAGATTCTCGTCAAAGCCATAGCGGAGTCGTCCAAATCGATCGCGAGATCGCAGCACCAAGAGCCGCGACCACGCGCAATGGCCAGGCCGACCCGGTCGCCTTCAAAAATACGATGGCCTGATTCAACACCCCCAGTAATAGAAGCGAGAAGTTGCTCGCCGGTTGCATCAATCTGCGAGAGTTCGATGCTCTCACCGACTCTATGAATTCGCATGGAGGGAGTTCCTCGATCCGCGATAAGCAGGGCTGTGCTGTACCAACGGTCTTCCACACATCCGCGATTGCCAAGGGCATCGTTCGGTATCAGGCTATTAGTTTCAGGGGAGTGCCAGCCTTGCATCCAGGGTTCTTCCTGTCCGCGGCAACGGAGCATTCTTGACTTCCATGGGGACAAAGGGATCGCCGCAATCGTTCTCTTTCCATGTTTGGCGATCATTCCGCGCCCTTGACTACTGAACTTGAGGCTTGGGTGAAAGTGAAACCATTGAGTGGCCAATTCAGTTGCGTCGGGGACCGAAACTTCATCAAGAATGACCAACCCGCGATCGACTCGTCCCACAAGGAGACGATCTTGAACAAGTGGCCCCAACTTCCATTCATCGAGTGGACGTTGCATCAAGGCAGCGGCCACCATCCTGCCATCGGCCATGGTTACCGCGCCGATTTTGGCAGATGGCAGCTTTGATGGTCCCTTGATGCGAAGCGGGAGATCGTCAAGCGCAATGGTGTTGTGAGCCCTGGCCGAACTGCAGTATTGCCGATTGGGAGAGTCGTAATCGTAGCCATACTTTCCGGC
>CAZGFN010000127.1:0-3607 GCA_964524945.1 uncultured Isosphaeraceae bacterium | reverse complement strand
ACTTTGGCGTCGTGGCGCTTGGCGACGAAGTGACGTGGGAAGTCGATATTGCCAACACGGGTACGGGTGCGCTGGTGATTGCCGATGTGGTTTTTGCTCCAGAGGCCGCCCTGTCATGCGCGGCGAACTTTCCTGTCGTCGTGCCTGCTGGGGGCAGTACGCAACTGGGTATTTCCTTTGCTCCGATGAACTTTGGTGTGCTCGATGCCACAGCGACGATCATCTCTAACGATCCCGTACACCCAAGCGAGGAAGTTGTCATCACAGGGCATGGCGTCTACGCCGATCCAACTCTCGACGTTGCAGCGGCGAACCATGACTTCGGCCAGGTGCGGAGCGGTGCGCACACCCGCTGGTTCATCGATGTGTCGAACCAGGGCCTGCAGCCACTTGTCATCGAGAACGTGACAAGCAACAACGAACTGTTCTATGTCGATCCGGCACTCGAATTGCCTATTGTGATCGGCACACTTGCGTCGGCGCAGATCGGACTGTGGTTCGCTCCGGCGGAACCTTGCTTCTGCGCCGGGCAGATTGATATCGCCAGTAATGATCCTGATCAGAGTCTGACACAGATCCTTGTGGTTGGAAGTGGGTTAGACATCGAGTACCCGATCGGTACCGAGTTGTGGTCATCGCAATTCACCGACAATTGGGACAACAGTTTCAAGGCCATGGCGTCAATTCCTGATGTGAGTGGTGATGGGTGGAGTGATGTGATTGGATGTTCGGAAGACAATTTTATTCGCTGCTTCAACGGCAATGCAGACCAAACGGGCGACGTGTTGTGGTCCCATGAAATCTACAGTGGCAATGTGTACTCCGGGAGAGGTCTTGACATCACTGATGATGTGGACGGTGATGGATATGCAGATGTCGTTGTGGGTGCGACCGGTGGGGCGAGATTGATTCGGATGCTTTCGGGCAAGACGGGCGAGGCACTCTGGACGTACCACACCGATGTGGTGGGCGACGGTGGCTGGGTGTATCAAGTTGATGCGACGCGTGATTTCACTGGCGATGGCACCGTCGATGTGCTTGCCGTTGCTGGCGACGATGGCAGTGGCACTGGCCCAAAGCGTGCGTACCTGCTCAATGGACTCAGCGGCGGGCTCATTTGGCAACGACCGCTTGGCGGCCCTGGCTTTGCCATCATGGCGCTGGACGACTGTACCGGAGATGGAGTCCCCGACGCAGTCGTGGGCGCCTCCAATGAGTCGGAGAGTGCCGGTCGCGCCGTTGGCCTCGATGGTGCTACTGGTTCAGAACTATGGTCATTCCCAACCAGTGGCGCGTCGATCTGGGCGGTTGCGCCCATCGGCGACGTGTCAGGCGACGGCATCAACGATGTCATGGTCGGCGGGTTCTTAAGCGGGCAGTACTACGGCTTGGACGCAACGGACGGCAGTCAGTTGTATGCCGGTACGGGTCTTGGCACGCTGACCGGATTTCAGCGACTGGATGATGTTGATGGGGATGGCCATCCGGACATTGTGCCCGAGCACTTCGGAAACATGATGGTGGTGATCAGTGGACGTACCGGTGAGCATGTGTGGTCCATGCCTGTAGCAGACAACCCATCGGTCAGTGCTCGGATTGCCGATGTCAGCGGAGACGGCGTCAACGACCTAGTGGTTGGGACGCTTTACTCGGACAATTACACGTACTTCATGGATGGCGTTGATGGAGCCATTCTGCACACCGCCAATTTCGGCACTCCTGTTGACTCAATTATGTCCATGCCCGACGTCGTTGGTGATGGATCATGGGAACTGGTTGCAGGAGGTCGTGATGGTACGATCACCTGCCTTTCGGGCGGTATTGACGCAGTGGTTTATGATCCTGCGGACGTCAACGAAGATGGGGTGGTGGGCGTAGATGATCTGCTGGCGGTCATCGGTCAGTGGGGCAGTTCCGGTGGTCCGGCAGATGTCAATGGGGACGGAATTGTCGGGGTAGATGACCTCTTGCTGGTGGTTTCGGCATGGAACAAGGCTCCGTAATTCCTTTTGTGCGGGCCCATGGGATCTGTAAGACTCTAACTTATGTATTTTAAAAGCCGTCGGAGCGATTTCTTGGTACACACCATGTGTGGATACTGACGACGCGACGACATGGTGCTGCTCACTCTTGCTTGCCGGGTTGGTCACGACTTCGTCGTGGGCGGTTCTCACGCCTGTCGATGACGTGCCGGTGCGTACACCTACCAATTATGACCCGTCGGTGTCATCGCCTCTGCTGATCGCGCTGCATGGCTACACCGGCAATGGGAATGCGGCCAATGGGCTCCTTGGGATTTGGCCCGAGGCGGAGGCTCGCGGGTTTTTGTACGCCTCTCCAACGGGGAGCACCGATGCGTGGGGCAACAACTACTGGAATGCGACGGATGCTTGCTGCGACTTTTTTGGTGAGAACATCGACCATGTCGGGTACTTGATGGATTTGGTTGCGTCGATTCAATCGCGGTACAACGTCGACTCATCGCAGATCCATTTCATCGGACACTCCAATGGCGGCTTCATGTGCCATGCGTTGGCATGCGCGCGACCCGATGTGATTGCGTCGGTCACATCCATTGCAGGTGCGTCTTGGAATGATCTGGCGCAGTGCGATGCCCAGCAGCCAGTGCATGTGCTTCAGGTGCATGGAACCTCTGATGACACCGTGTTGTACTCAGGCGGGTTCTTTGGTTCATTTCAATACCCTGGCGCACAAGCGACAGTAGACCGATGGGCGGAGCAGAATGGGTGTCAGTCGATGGGTACTCAGGTCATCAATACAATCGACTTCGACGGGTATGTCGGCGGGTCCGAAACGGATGTCTACCAGAGCATCGGATGCGACTCCGGAGGTTCGGTGGAGTTGTGGAAGTGCAATGGCTCAGGCCATGGATTCAATGTGACTGCATCGGGCAAGGATGCTGTAGTCAGTTATATGCTTGAGCACAGCAAGTCCATGGTTGCCGCTTGCCCAGCCGACATCAGCGGCGATCAGATGGTAGATGTCCGCGACTTGTTGTTGCTCTTGCAGCAGTGGGGGAGTGGCGGCGGCACCCCAAGTGACATTGATGGCAGTGGCATGGTTGATGTTGACGACCTGTCGCTTCTCCTCGCCGCATGGGGGCCGTGCAGCCCTTGATAGGCCATCAAGTTGCGACGAATGTACGTTTCGGGAAAGGTCAACAGACCACGAGGCGGAGTTGAAAAAGCGGGTGAGCGGGTTCAGTCCCCGCCGATGTTATTCTCAAAATCGCTCCACTTTGACCGCACGGATGACTTTGCATGGGTGAGGCTGGATGTTTGGGCTTTAGGCTAGACCATTCGATAGGTCCCGATTACCATGCAGTTCGACTTGGGTGACTAGGCCTGTGATTGGAGAGAGGGGCGGAAAACAGAAGCCGGACAGGATTAGAACCTGTCCGGCTTGATTCTGCCTGAGGTGACCGAAGGACAACAGCGGCTCAACAATCCCCCCACAAGGAGATCAGGAGCAGAAGGTCGTCCACACCGGTCATGCCATCTCCATCGATATCGCCATCGGGCGTGCCCCATGCGGCGATCAACGACAGTAGATCGTCAACGCCGACCGTACCGTCGCCATCGAGATC
>CAZGFN010000126.1:0-3636 GCA_964524945.1 uncultured Isosphaeraceae bacterium | reverse complement strand
CTTCCTTGAGCACATCGATGCAGATCTCTTGCAGCCTGCGGCAACGGCTTAGCGTCAGGCAAGACCGCCAAGATCACGCTCGCCATGGACTTCCACGCTGGATTTTAGAGCACGTGGACGAGTGCCTCCTTCGACCTGCCTGAGTGTTGGCTCACTCCAAGGGTGTTGCGGCTGAAATGAAGTACGATGTCGCGAGATTGGTCGTGCAGTGCAGTTGGCGGTCTTCCGTTTCATAGTTCCAGTTGGCGTGTTATATGGTTAAATGACTCATGTTGGAAAGAACTTCTAATACCGTTGGGTTGGCTCCCCGGCTGCAAAAGCGAATCGATATCCAAGTCCTTCGGTGTCTGGCAGTGCTGGGCGTGCTCATCTTTCACTTTGATGAGCACTGGCTTCCATACGGATTCTTAGGGGTTGACATGTTTTTCGTGATCAGTGGATTTGTCATTGCTCGCGGCATCATGGTTCGAGCCTCAGTGGGGGAGGGATTCCGGCCCGTACAGTTTTTGTGGCGGCGGGTCAATCGACTGCTCCCAGCAATGCTGTTTACGCTTGTTCTGACGCTAGTGTTGGCTGTCCTTCTCTATCCACCGAGCGAACTTATGTCGACGGCCGCCGCCGCCATCTATGCGATGTGCGGCACTTCCAATTTCTACTTTTTCACGCAGACAGACTACTTCTCAGCACCGCTTGAAACGTTGCCACTTCTTCACACTTGGTCTCTCGGCACTGAAGAGCAGTTCTACCTGCTGTTTGCTATTGCAGGGGGGGCAATCGCCCTGCTCTCCTCCAACTTCAATCGGTGGATGCTCGTCACATGGGTAGTGCTGACGGCGGTTTCCCTGTGGAGCGTTCTGATCGGGTATGCATGGGTGGAAGACATTCCCGTGGTCAAGGGACTTGGGCTTGATGATGCCTCTGGAGCCTTCGGCTTCTTTCTTTTGCCCAGTCGTGTGTACCAACTGGGGGCAGGGATTATTAGTGCTTGGCTGGTTGTTTGCTTTGCTCCGGCACGTCTCCAGTCTCGCCCAGCTCACCTAGTGTGGTGGGGTGCAACGATTAGTTGCTGCGCACTGATTGCAGCACTTCCTTTGCTCGACCTTGGCAAATACGCCACAATTCTACTTACTGTGGGGGTGTCGATTTCACTGATCGCCGGCGAGTATGCCAGGGGCTTTGGGCAGGCACGTTTGTTGAGGGTATTGAGTGCGATTGGGGATCGGAGCTACTCGATCTATCTGGTTCACTGGCCAGTGATAGTGTTTGTCACCTTTGCCCTATTCACAAAGGGCATGCTCGTCACGATCTTGCTCGCCGCAGTGCTTACTGCGATCTTTTCCGAAGTGTCTTGGCGGTTCTTTGAACGCAACAACAAGCGTGGAAAGGCGGCCGCCGCAAGTGCACTCAGGCCCCTAAGCATCGTCTACGGTATGGCATTGGTGACCTTGGGATCATTTTACATCTATGCCAACGATGGCATCCAAAGTAGGATCAAAGAAGTTGCGATAGACCCTTACTTTCGATTTCAGGAGTCAACGGTGAGGTTTACCGAGCCCACTCATGAAGTTAAGGGGAAGAGCACGCACGTACGGATCAAACGTATCGAGCCAAAGTCAAAGCCGATTACAGAGAGAGTGCTTGTGCTTGGTGATTCTCACTCATGGCAACTCATGCCTATGGCCGCCTACTTTGCTGCGACGAAGGGGCAGTCATGGACGATTTACCAATTTACTGGGTGCCCTCCGCTATTTGGCTGTCACAAGAAGTACGGCGGGTTCTCTCCCCCACGAGAGGCCGAGGCAAAGGAGCAAGTCAAACTGTGGGAGGAGTACGTTGCTGAAACGGCTGGGACCTATGACTATGTGATCCTCGCAAGCCGGTGGGCCTGGATGTTCAATCATGAGCCTTTCAACGGGCTTGACATTCGAAAGGATTTTCTTGTCTCGAGCGAGGTGCCGTCACCAAATCCTAATCTGATGACATCAAGGAAGAACTTCGTAGCGGGTCTTGGCAGGACCGTGGAGGCAATCAAGGCGGCCGGTGCTGAGCCGATCGTTTTTGGTCAGCCACCAATGAGTTCTCACGCAATTGGCGAGGCGCTGGCCGTTCCTCGTTTTCTCTTTTCTGATGAATTGATTGCTGAGCGGTGTAGTTTTGATCCTTATGAAGATGTGGTTGGAAGGAGTGCATTTGTGGATGCCATCCTGCGGGCGCCCGAGTCTGTGGGGCTGCCGCAGTTCCACGCCTTGGTTCCTATCGATGTGTTTTGTGACCACGAGGCGGAGTTTTGCCACAAGATCATCCATGGCAAGGCCATTTCGGATGACACGAATCACTTGAACCGATGGGGCGTTTTACACTTGGCCAAGCAGTGGGAAGAACAGGAGGACTTCCCATTTGACTGATGTTTCGCTCGACGAGGCCCCAAGCTTTGTCTTATCGCAGATTCCATCTGTGACCTTGGGTGCGACCCATGGGCGAGGGCACTGCGAGCCACCGGCTGGGGCAGGCGTGCATGGACTTCCTCGCAGGCTTCCTTGAGCACATCGATGCAGATCTCTTGCAGCCTGCGGCAACGGCTTAGCGTTAGGCAAGACCGTGGTGCGGTCGAACACGGATATCCACCGCAGCAGCTTGAGCAACATGATCAGCTTCAACGGACTTGGTCAGGAACACACCACCGGCGATGACGCATCCATTACCGATATGGGTGTCTCCACCTAGGACTGTGGCCCCTGCATACACGGTCACATCATTGCCCAAGGTGGGATGCCTCTTGGTGCCTCGCTTGATCTGGCCGCGCTCGTCCTTCTCAAATGACCTTGCGCCAAGTGTCACACCTTGATAGACCTTGCATCGATCGCCGATCTTCGTCGTCTCTCCGATGACGACGCCGGTCCCATGGTCCACGAAGAATGATTCACCAATGGTCGCACCGGGGTGAATGTCGATGCCAGTTTCAGCGTGTGCAAACTCTTGCCAGATGCGTGGACCTGGGAGACCACAGGCACCGGAGGTTTGATTCTCTGGCCCCTGTTCGGCGCAACGAATCAACTGCTGGCTGGGCTGGCCTTCCTCGTGATTGCATTCTTCCTGTGGCGGGGGGGGCGTCCGACGTGGTTCCTGATCGTGCCCATGGTCGCCATGCTCGTGATTCCGGCTTGGGCGCTCGGGGCGCAGGTCTTCACCGGCACCGGGGCTGAGGATGCCTGGATCGCACAAGAGCGATGGTTGCTGGTGGGAATCGGGTTGGCGATGCTGCTGCTGGAGTGCTGGATGATCCTTGAGGCAGCGCTCCTGTGGCCCCACGTCCGGAAACTCGCCTTGGATTCCGTCTCCCCCCGTCGCTGACGTGATGCTTTTCCCCTCAGGCGGGCACTCTTGCCCGCAGCAAGGGAGGCTCCTATGTTGAGATGCGCACACGGAATCTGGATTGCACTGGCGGTGGCGGCTTCAGTCTAGGCGGCCCAACACCGAGTCCCGTTGAACTGTTCAACGATTCAGGCGGCGGTCGATGCCGGCCGGAGTGGCCTCTCGCATTCATGAGTGATCAGTGTCAGCAGCTACAATGCCCGCCCGCTGGACAGGTGGCGGAGCGGTTGAACGCGCCGGTCTCGAAAACCGGTATAGCCTTCG
>CAZGFN010000125.1:0-3699 GCA_964524945.1 uncultured Isosphaeraceae bacterium | reverse complement strand
CTGGCCATCATGGACATGATGACCTGGGCAGTCAGCCTGAAGTGGATCGCTGGGTTGGCAGTACTCAGTGCCTTGTTCTGGATCTACAACCGCGTATCGAAGACCCTGCGGATGTACCTGTATCCGCTGCTACAGTTACCGAAGTACTTTGTTATCGCGTTGGTTCTGCCGCTTCCACTGCTTGGCGCGTTGCTGCTCCTCTCCCAAGTTGTCTGGCAGACCGCCCACTACTGGATCTACCGACTAGAAGGACGCGAGAATCGACTCCCTCGTGTGGGTCCACGAATTCTGCTGTTCCTGACGCTGGCAATCCCAGTAATCGCGTTTGTGCCCGGCATGTTCGAAATCAGCGTGGGTGACTGGTGGCGAGCCGTTGCAATCGTTGCTGCACTTCCATTCATGGGAAAAGTAGCCGATCAATTATGGTCAAACCCCCGTCATCCCCTGCGAGCTTGGTTTGTCGGTATGTGGCGAGGGTAATATGCCAACTCATGAGTCATGACAGCACCATGCCAGGCGGATCCCCATTGTGTGGACGCGGATCGTTCAATTTGCTCCAACTGAAGTTGGCCCGTCCATGAAGTCCGCCGCTGTATTGCTCGTTGGCCACAGCGGCAGATTCCTGCAGGGTTTCGCGCGAAGCCGCCATATTGCGGTGCGACTCTTTCGCCGTGATCTGAGTAAAGACTATTCCACAACCCTCTTTGGATGCCTGTGGAACTTTGCCGACCCGATCGTGATTGCCATAGCCTTTATTGTTCTGAAACAAGGTGGCATCATCGAGGCCGAGGGCATCAACATGCCATTCTCAGTGTTCACCATCTACGGCATGTTATTGCTCTACGCCTTCACAAGCGGGCTCGCCCGACCTCTGACACTCATCAGGCGATCATCATCTATCCTCTCACAAACTCAGGCACCACCGTCAGGACTCATTGGAGCGGATATTCTCCGATTGCTCTTTGATCTTGCCTTCAGTGTGCCGGTGCTACTTGCTGTTTCCTTGGCGTATGGGGCATTTGATACTGCCGGATTTCTTATGTTCGTGCTCTTGCTTCCATGCATGACGTTGCTGGGGCTGGCACTGAGCCTTGTATTGGCACCAATCAACGCGATCTATTCGGACATCCAGCAATTCGTGGGCAACATTCAGCGGCCTCTCATATTCGTCTGCCCGACTTTCTATCGAGCGGATGGTGGAGGCTGGCTTCAAGGCATCGTCGATACCTACAATCCAATTGCGATTCTTATGAATAACCTGCGAATGCTCGCAACCAGCGGCGAGTGGTACAGCCCGGTCCCCTTCACGATCGTGATCCTTGTCAGCCTGCTGGCCGCCGCGGTGGGCTGGCTGTTTCTCCAACGCGCCGTGCCGCTTCTTGGAGCCCGCCTTTGACCTTGCCGGATCCAGTCATTCTTGCCGAGGGTCTCGGTAGGCGGTTCGCCAAGCGTGCGCAGGAGCACAGGTCATACGCGCTGCGTGATCTGATTCGCGATGTTTTGGGACGCAACCGCGACCAACAAGTGATGCGTGAAGATGAGTTCTGGGCGGTTCGTGATGTCTCATTCCGCGTCGATGCTGGTGATGCTGTGGGCATTATAGGGCGGAATGGAGCGGGCAAATCTACACTTCTCAAGATGGTCGCGGGGCTTCTCAAACCCGATACAGGGCGAGCGAAGGTAAGAGGCCATGTGCAATCCTTGATTTCACTCGGTACCGGCTTCGCAAATGAACTGTCCGGGCGAGAGAATGTCCTCAATAGCGCAGCGGTACAGGGAATGCCCAGTCGCATCATCGCGTCGAAGTTCGATGACATCGTGGACTTCGCCGAACTAGAGGACTTCATTGACTCCCCGGTTGGCACCTATAGTTCGGGCATGCGGGCACGACTTGGCTTTGCCGTCGCCTGCCACCTTGATCCACAAGTGCTGCTGATCGATGAAATCCTCGGTGTCGGTGACATTGGGTTCCAAAACAAGTGCCAGGTAAGACTTCGGCAGATGCAGGCGGCCGGGGTGACATTCCTGCTTGTCTCACACAGCCCATCCTCAGTCGTGCAAATTTGCAGCACTGCACTCTGGCTCCATGAAGGCCACATGCGTGGCATCGGTCCTGCAAAGAACGTTGTAGAGTCATACGTCAAGTTTCTTGATGAACTCGAGTCACAGCGGCGAATCCGAACAGACGCCAAGCGTGTGAAGCAATCCCGCGTTCGCCAGAAGTCGGAGATTGAACAATCCATCTATGGCTTCAAGATGAACGCACCAACGGAGATCTCCCACTTTGAATGCAAACTCATGTCGGAGTCCGGTGAGTTGTGTCATGAGATCAATATGCATGATGCCATCTGCTTGCAACTAGACTTTACGATCACGCACATTCCCAGAGCACTCAAAGTAGGCATCGTGTTCTATCAAGAAGATGGAACCAGAATTTCGGTACTGACGACGGGCGAACACGACCTGCAAAACAAGTTGAGCGGCCGGCATATCAGTCTGCGCATCAATATTCCAGATTTCAATCTACGGCCCGGTCGATATATCGTGATGACGCCTATTCAAGACGCGAAGAGTTATCTGTGGCGTAATGAGGCCGCTCGAATCAAGGTTCGGGGTGACCGAACTCCGAGTTTGGGGCACATGCACCTGACCAATACCATGACTGCTTCGGCTCGGAACGACCCATGATGACTGCAACCAGAGTGACAGTTGTCGAGTGGTTGGTTCCTGCGGTTGAATTCCGCGGGAGGCCTTGGGCTGTGGCGAACCCCCACAAACGCCCTGCAGCACATGCAGCACACGAGATCCGTAAGATGGCCCTACTGGAGGATCAGATCGCGTGAACACATGCCTTCATATCGGGACAGCCAAAACAGCAACAACTTCCCTCCAGAGTTTCCTCGCACTCAACGCCAAGCTTCTGCGAACGCAAAATTTCGCCACATGTCCCGCGAGTTGCACACAACCGAAGGTAATACTCAACAGTCAGCTGCTGTCGATCGCGGCGTACGGCCCCAAGATGCGATGTGACTGGACCAAGAAACACGGCATCCGAACAGATGAAGCGTTGATTGCCATACAGGATCGCATCAAAAATGCGATATCGGAGTCCATCCAAAAACTTAGTGGCAAGCAGATGATCGTTTCGAGTGAGCATTGCTCACTTCGCTTCGATACGCCAGATCGAGTGGCTCGGCTGAAGAAAGTCATGGATGATCTTGGGTTCGGTAAAGTCACCATCTTGGTATACCTTCGGCCTCAAGCAGAATTCGCTTACTCAGTCTATGCCGAATCAATTAAAAATGGTCAAGCATGGGATAAGTCATATCCGCCACTAACGAAGAAATCAGAAAAATATACGAACCGCTTCAACTACGAACACTTGCTGACCATGTGGCAAGATGCATTTGGTGAAGACGCGATCAAGCCTCGTATTTTTCAGCGAGATGACTTTCATGGCGGATCTATTGAAACCGACTTTATACGCGCCATTGGAGCGGAGTGGGATCAACGCTTTCGGCTCCCAGAACAGAAGAATATCAAGATGTCAAAGATAGGCCTTGAGATCATGCGGAGGATCAACCATATTATCCCCCGCTATATTGATGATGCTCCGAATCCATTACGAAGAGGACATCTGCTGGGACAATTGATTCAAATCGCGTTCGGCCAAGATGCTCATAGGTGCCCCGCAGCGAT
>CAZGFN010000124.1:0-3744 GCA_964524945.1 uncultured Isosphaeraceae bacterium | reverse complement strand
TCCAGTCGGATTCGGTCTCCATGCCGTTGTGAATGGGCGAGAAGCCCTTGCAAGCAACATAGAAATCGCCCGTTGATTTCGCCCGTGACGCAATGGCCACCACGATGTACAGAGCAAACGTCAATCCAACGATCAGGAATGTCCAGCCCTGAACACCCATCTCAGTCGTGTTCCTCCACGCCAAACCGACGATCAAGACGATTCATCGCCACGACGTACACCAGGATGAGCAGCACGAAAACGTAGATCGATCCCTGCTGAGCGCACCAGAAACCAAGCGGATAGGTCGTGCCCGGCAGCATCCATTGGTCAAGCCAGTCGGCCATCAGAATGCCACAGCCAAAGGACACAAAGGCCCAGATGACAAGGAGAAACCCGACAAGCTTCAGGTTGGCTCGCCAGTATCTCCGACGGTGATCTGTATCCCTACGAGAGAGCACTCTTCACGCCCTCCACAAACTCACATCCGTGTGCATAGTCGGTGTTCACTGCCACACCCTGCTCGCACATGGGACAACGATGTGCTGGAATCGAGGGAAGCGAAACTTCGTCGAGAAACACAAATTGATCGACACCAAGATCACTTGCACCAACATTGCCTCGGTTGATCCACGCTCCCACCGCAGTCACCTGCCCACCTTTTGCTCGAATCGCTTCCGCTGATAGCCCTGTTGACCAGCCGGTATTGATGATGTCATCGACAAGAAGAACGCTTCTCCCGTCAACAACATCTCCATATCGACGTTTCAGTTCAAATCCTGTTCGATCGATTGTACGTTCCGTAAATACGCATTGCCGTTCGAGCGCGAGTGCTGTGTACTGGGCACAAATAACACCGCCAACCGCCGGTCCGCACACGACATCCACCTGTATGCCCGAATCACGCACCGCCTCTGCAAGCAGTTGACTCAGTCTCCGGGGTTGCTCCGGATTGATGTTGATCAGATCCTTTGCAATCCAACCGTGACCATGTTCTCCAGAGGCATAGACAAAGTGATCATCTGTCATCAGCGCCCCGCACGATTCAACAATGCGACGCGTCTCAGCCTGCCTCATTGCGGCAACGTCACGCATATGAGTGCAGTCCACTGATCGTGAAATTGATGATGATCCAGTTGAAGATCATCACGATGCAACCGATGAGCGCAAGCCATGCGGTCCAGAGGGCTTTGTCTTTAACTTTCAGTCGCACATGGATGAGCAGGACGAAGATCAAGAAGGTGTTCAGCGCAAAGGTTTCTTTTGGATCCCATCCCCACGGACGACCCCAGGAGTGATCGGCCCAGATGGCGCCCATCACGATGCCGGCCCAAAGCAGGATGAAGGAAAGTTCCACCAGCACCATGGTGGCGCCGTCGAGAACCTGCCCAAAGGTCGTGCCTTCTGCCATCAATGCGGTACTACCATCCGGCCGCGGCGCCATCAGGAATCCGGCCCCACCTGCCTTGGCATAGTCTCTGTCCACGTCGACATTTCCAAAAAGTGACTGCATCAAGCGGCGAATCAGAAACAGTCCTGCTGTCATCGCCGCAAGGAAGATAAGCACATATGCGAAGATGATGACGTTCGTGTGGATGTGCAACCAAACATCATGTAACACCGGCATCTTGTTTCCGATCGCCGGGTTGAGGTGCACCGGATCGAGGTTGGCGGCCATGAGGGCGACCATCGAACAGATCGCGCTGCCGAGCAGAAAGAGGCCCTTCATCCGTGTCCGCCGCACGATGAGTTCCATGATGATCGCAAACACCGCCCCATACCAGGCGCTGGTTGTCACCGCCTCAAACATGTTGGTATTCGGCCATCGCCCAGAGATGTAGGTCCGCAAGATGACTGACGCAGTCTGCAATCCAAACGCAAACAGAAAAACCAGCAAACCAGCCCAGAAGGCGCCGCGCCATCGGTACACCACCCACATCAGCAGAATGGCGACGGCCAGTACGTAGAAAATCCATCCCCACGTGAAGCCCTGCCACTGGAAGTACATGCTCTCGGCTCGAAGTCGCTCAGCGGATGGATACAGTGAAGGATTGACACCGCGCAGCGAGGTGGCGAGTTGGGCCGCTGCTGCCGAGACGGCTTCGGCATCACCTGCGAGCCATGACGACTGCAAGTCCGACCATGCCACCGCAACGGGAGAAGTGGGATCCTGCTCGGTGACGGCGTCGATCCGTAGCCACGGCTGTTTGAATGCATCATCGCCGCTCGGTGGCACGACCAGGAGTTCATCTCGAATGATCTCCGGCCTCGCCACCATGAGCGCTGTGTCGATGGCTTGTACGGGTTTGGCGAACCGCATGACATCGGTCCGCATCCTGCCAAGCAGCGCCCGCACATCCGGATGCGTCAAGAACCCGCGAGGAGCGAGGCCGCGATCCAAAAACCGCTCCAGACGCTCGTCGTCTGCGGACAGTGGCCGCGCCGTGCTGTCGCGAAGCGTCCGGGCGATCTCGAGTCGGACGAGTTTGTTCTTGACGTAGTACAGATCCTCATCGAGCCACACCTGCGGCCGCAGCATGATGTCCATCATGGCGATCCGTGGGTTAAGCCCGCCGGGCTTGCGAGGACCGCTGATCCAGTTCATTGTGTCGCGAGTAAACGACTCGAAGGACTTGAGGCGGCCGTTCTGCCAAACGGTGACCTCGTCCAGTGGTGACAAGTCGACGATGTCGTAGAACGTTGACACCGCGGGCGCATCCTGTGGTGGAGGCGTCGCGTGTGATGCTGTAGTCAATACAGCGAGAGAGATGAGCACCAACCATCTCATGGCGGCACCTCTGTCTGCCCATACACTCGCAGCGCCTCGCGACGCTTGATCATCGGCTTGAAGTAGAAGGCGTAGATCATGCCAATAACGCTCAATATGCATCCGGCAAGCATGGTCCAGACACCATTGCGATTACCCACTCCAAGAACCGTGAAGTTGCGGCCTTTGGATGGCACACCCCCACGGGATCCGCTCGGGTCGGGGGGATCCCATTGTGACTGGAAGAACCAGAGTCCCTCCCGCTCACTCGGCGCATTGACACTGACTTCGGCGAGTTCAGTCGTTCCGTCCTCATCCTCGAAACGGACCCTGCTGTGCCAGTTGAGAACACTGCTGACGCTGCCGGTGAATCCACCGATATGTGAGGCGATGTCAAACCCGTCAAGCGATACCGATGCTGGTAAGGAGTGGCTGCGACGAGACAGCATCAACTCGAGCAAACGGCCGTCTTCGAGTTGTACCACGGTTGGCGCATACCGGAAACCCAGAATGGCTTCGGATTGCGACTCGAATGGATAGTGGTGCATCGGAAGCCAGGCCGAACGATCGACTTGACCGGGCACCACAGCCCTCACCATGCTGAACTGGTTGGCCGCCGCGCGATCACGTTGATGCATCGGCACCAACGCCGGCCGGGTCTCCAATCGCACACTCGGCGCCCAGTCATCGACGGTCAGCGTGATTCCTTGCGTCAACTCGATTGGCGTTCCAACCTCGACTGGTTCCACCCGCACGTCCTGCCCTGGAAGCGTGATGCGGAGGCGAAGTTGCTCATCGGATGGACCAACAAGCAGCAAGAGGTTTGCGTTTCCGATGGACGGCGGGAAGTATGTCGTCAGAATACGATCGTCGGGCTTTCCCTCGTCTTTGTGAGAAGCGGTGCCGCAGATCTCCTTGTCGGCGTTGCGGGAAGGGTCGTCATACACCCTGCGATGCCACGTTTTCTCGCCTTCTCTGATTTCGACGGGGGGCATTGA
>CAZGFN010000123.1:0-3866 GCA_964524945.1 uncultured Isosphaeraceae bacterium | reverse complement strand
GCAGGCCAAGCCAAGCAGCCATCCCAACCGTGTGTACATCCCGATTCCTCCAAATACCGATTCACTAGAAAGGGTCGCCCATCCCCAACTAGTGTCGGTCGTAGACCATTGTGTGTGCCAACGCATCAATTGGCAACCATTCGACAAAAAATGAGATCTCTCCAATTCTACGCCAAAAATAGGGCAACTGCGATCTCGTGCCACCACAGCACCTCCGTATTCACGGGGGTGTTGTTGTTGAGGCTCGACTGAGCAGCCCACTTGGGGCTTGGTTCTGGGGCAAGTCTGCTACGCCTCGCCCGACACCTTCTGGCCCCCTACCATCGCAGCATGCTCACGCCAGTGATCGCTGCGGCCCTCCTGGCCACGCCTAACATCATCGTCATTCACGTCGACGATCTCGGCTGGCAGGACATCGCCGTACCCATGCACACCCAGGCAACGCCGCTGAACAACCAGTGGCGCACCCCCAACATCCAGCAGCTGGCCAGCCAAGGCGCTGTACTGACCAATGGCTACGCCGCCGCACCGGTGTGTACACCTAGTCGTGTGAGCCTCATGACCGGCCAAACCCCAGCCCGACACGGCACGACCTACTGGACGCTGCACAAGGACACCGACACCTCCCGCAACCATCCGAACATCTCGCCGCCTGCGTGGAAACTCAATGGCCTGCAACCGGGCACACCAACCCTGCCTGCCCTGCTCCAACAACAAGGCTACCGAACCATTCACGCAGGCAAGGCGCACTTTGGCGCGCACGACACACCCGGCGGCGATCCCACGACGCTTGGCTTTGATGTCAACATCGCCGGCCACGCATCGGGCGGACCCGCGTCGTATCTGGGCGAACACGATTTCAGCGTCGCGGGACGCAAAGGATCCGGCGGGCCAACTGTCTGGGACATTCCCGGCCTCGAGGAGTACCACGGACAAAACATCTTCTTGACCGAGGCTTTGTCCCAGCGTGCCTGCCGCGAGATTGACCGCGCCGTCGCCGATGACACGCCCTTCTATCTGCAGTTCGCGCCCTACGCCGTACATGCACCCATCATGGCCAACAAGCGGCTACTCAAACACTACGACGATCTGCACCCCATCGAAGCACGCTACGCCACGATGATCGAATCGGTCGACAACGCCGTAGGCGATCTGCTTGGAAGACTCGACGCGCACGGCATCGCCGACAACACCATCGTCGTCTTTGTGTCGGACAATGGTGGACTGTCCGCCCATGCACGCGGGGGCATGAAGAACACACACAACGCGCCGCTCCGCAGCGGAAAGGGTTCGGCCTACGAGGGCGGCACGCGGGTGCCGTGGATCATCCGCTGGCCGGGCGTCGCCACGCCGGGCGATCGCATCGACACGCCCGTGGTCACCAATGACCTGAGCCCAACCCTGCTTCATGCCGCGGGCGCGGGCGCGAGCTTTCCCAAGGAACACCACGTCGACGGTCGCGATCTTCAACCCGCCTTAGCCGGCCACCCGCTGCCCGACCGCACAATCGGGTGGCACCAACCCCACCAGTGGGGCGCTCCGGGGCCGGGCATCGAACCTTTCACCGCAATCCGTCACGGCCGCTGGAAACTCATCTGCTTTCATGACGGTCCACGCTTCGAGTTGTACGACATGGCAACCGATCTCTCCGAAACCCACAACCTGCTCGACACGCATCCGGAGGTCGCGCAGACCATGCTTGATCGCCTGCACACATGGATCCGCCAGACGGGCGCAGACCTGTCCGTCGATCGCACGACCGGCGCGCCGATCATCATTCCAAGGGCGGTTCCAATAACTCACACCAGCACCACCATCGCACCCCCTTCCTGACCACCGAGGCGAATAAGACCTCGTTAGGCGTCAAGACCGGGCACCCCGACCGGCCACGCTGGGCCAGGCCGTAGACGAGCCTCCGCACGGTCGCGGTCTTTCATCCAAGCGACGATCCAACACACTCGCAGCGAGATGGGGACTATCGCGCGGTCGACGCGGCGCTCGACGCGTTGCTGCCAGTGGCATCCAAACCAGTTGGTTCGCCCGTGCCACTGACAATGACGTTCCGTACCGGCAAGTCGGCAAACACCACAGGCACGTAGCCGTCGTACGCGACACTGCGTACGACTGTCATTCTCGCCTGCGCCGCATTGGCCGCAGCAGCGTGCACCGCCGGATCGGTCGAACGATCAAAGAGCATCCCCGCCCATGTTTCGTGTCCCGGAAGCAACCAATCGGCGAGTATGAAACGCCCTCGAATCATGAGTTCACCGCCAAACCGGTCCGGGTTGGCGCGGTAGAGGTCGATCCAGGTCGGCGCCAGCCGATGCAGAATGTCACTACATAGCCCCTCGACGCAGAACGACGCATCTGGCGCCGCCTTCTTCAACATCTGCAGCCAAGTGAGCCGATCCCACTCGCCAGCCAGTCCCGTCGTGAACGCATCAAGTCCGATGATGGTCGCGCCTGCATCGAGCGCTCCACGCAATTCGCCCATCGCCACTGCAACCTGTGCCGGATCATGTGGATTTAGCACCTTTTGTGGCGGCGTGTCCCACGCCGACGTGGTCTGCATCGAGTGTCCCCACCACAGTCCCCACTGACGCTGCGGTGATGTCGCCACCTCGCGAAGCAGGCGCGGCGCATCGGACATAGGCGAATTGGGTCCATCGCTCGTCCAGTGACTCGTGAATCGAAAGGGAAGATTCAACGTTTGGTTGTCTAGCGCTCGGCCAGTGGGCGCCCACAGAATCGAACGCTCGGCCTGGGCAAACGACTGTTGCAACAGGGACACAACCGAGGCGTACCCATTTTGATCTGGCCGATTCGCCGCTTCGATCCAGCCACTTGGATTGTCCTGTGACTGTCGCTTACTGAAGGCGAGAATCATTCCGCGGATCGGCTTGGTATTGCGGGTGTACGTGACGCCGCCGTACTTCGACAAGAAATACGACCGGTACGGTTCGAGTGTGTCGAGCCATTCCAGCGGCTTTGCGGTCGCGCGAATCGTCGCCTTCCAGGTGCGGGTCGCGCCTGCTGGCACCGTGGCTGGTCGGCGGATGGAACCCACACTTGCGGGGAGGCGACCGGCAAAGATGAGTTCGAGCGACCACGCATCGTCGCCTGCGGCCACGATGGCCAGCGAACACTCGTGCTGGTACTCGAGCACCGGATACTGCACGGTCACGCCCACGGCAATGCGTGTGGTCATCGCGACGGCCACGGGAGAATACAGCGTGCCGGGATACACCCCCTGCATGCGGGTGTTGGGTCCATCCTGCGTAAGCCGCTGGGGCCACCCGCTGCGATAGAAATCCATCGCCACGATCTCGCTGCCCAGGTTCAGTGTCGGCAGCGGCAGGCCTGGTAGTTGGGCATCGCGGTGGGACGAATTCGTCACCGTCCACTCGATGTCCAGCCCGTGGGCCACCGCCTTCACCTGTGTGTCAAGTTTCAGCCCACTGGACAGCATCATCATCGGCCGCCACGACGAAATGATCGGCGACTCTCCATCGCGGCCCAGCGTCCATCCAGAAGCCGATGTACCAGAGACCTCTATGGCGGCGCTGACGCTAGCCAAAGCCAGAAACGCGGTGACAATCGCTGTGAGAACTGCATTCATCACCAGAGGATAGGCGATCTACACCAATGAACTGTTTTTGAGTCATGCTCGTTATGATTCGAATTAGACTAATAGATAGTAGAAGCAACTTTGGAGGCCCAATGGCTTTGCATTTTTCAAGACGTTTGGCGAGAGTGGTGGTTGGCAGTGCATGTTTAATGCTGTGGTGCACTCATGCGACTGCCCAGACGACCGACGGTGGCTGCGGTACCGTTGAAACAGACCAGAGCCGCCGGGACATGCTTGG
>CAZGFN010000122.1:0-3872 GCA_964524945.1 uncultured Isosphaeraceae bacterium | reverse complement strand
CATGCGACCTGCGGATTAGAAGTCCGCTGCTCTATCCAACTGAGCTACCGGGGCTGAGCGTGGCACATGGTAGCGGCGTAGCATGCACGCACGATGTGTAATGCCCCACCACCTACCTCCACGCCCTGTGATCCCGACATCACGGCTCGGCTTGAACTTGCGCAAGATCTGGCGGACGCATCAGGTGAACTCATCATGTCCTACTTCGGCAACACCCGATGCGCTGCCGATACCAAGAGCGATGGCTCGCCCGTTACCGACGCCGACCGCGGCGCTGAAACGCTCATCCGAAACGCTGTCGCCGAGCACTTCGGTCATGACGGCCTCTTCGGCGAAGAACACGGCGAACAGGAGGGCACGAGTGGGTATCGATGGGTCATCGACCCAATCGACGGCACCATCTCCTTCGTGCACGGCGTCCCAGCCTTTGGCACGCTCATCGGCATCGAACGCGACGGTGTGCCCGTAGCCGGGGTGATGAACTTCCCAGCCATGCACGAGCGCGCCTGGGCAGAACTTGGCGGCGGGGCGTGGCATCGCATCGCGTCAGAACCGCCACGCCGTGTGCATGTATCTGACACCGTCTCGCTCGACGAGGCCATGGTGTGTACGACATCGTTTGACTACTTTCGCGATCAACCCTGGGAAGACTCGTACTTGGCCATCGCCCGCGCTTCAAAACGCACACGCGGCTGGAGCGACTGCCACAGCGAATTGTTACTGGTCACCGGTCGCATCGAGGCCGTCGTCGAACCGGTGCTGAACCCGTGGGACATCAGCGCCATCATCGCCGTACTCAATGAAGCTGGTGGTCGATTCACCGATTGGCATGGACGCAACGAAAGTTGCTCAGAAAATTCGCCTGGCGTGACAAGTAATGGTGCCATTCACGAAGCGCTCATCAATGTGTTGTCGCCTTGGGCGCCGTGATCTGGTGCCGAATCGTCAGCGTCAGTTGCACCCGCCCCAGTTGGCCAGCAGCAGCAGCAGATCCCGCGTATCAACAACAGAGTTACGGGTGACATCTTCACGGTCGTCACCGGAAATGACTTCGCTTCCAAAGGCGGTAATCTGAAGCATCAAATCATTGACATCGACATCGCCGTCCCAATCCACATCGCCATCACAACACCAGATTCCCAACATGTTCTGGCCGGCGTCCGTCAACGTACCCTCTACCTCAAACCCTTGGTAGTGATCACACATCATCGACCCACTGATGCTCGGCGGTGTCGCCGCAGTCGTAGAAATCGCTTCGCCTTCGCTCGCGGCATTGGCGGCAAACACACCATTGGTAATCGTGACAGACGATGTGCCTGCACCATCGACCACGCGCATACCACCGCCGTAGTCACCCGAGCAATCGCTCCAGACGCAGTCGGTAAATGTTGAGTCGCCATTGGAGATGTACACGCCCCCACCATCAAACATGGACTCGCATCCATCAAAGGTGCACTGCGAAAAGGTCGGCGAGGCGTCACTGATATAGACGCATCCGCCATCGCCGGCGGTATCGCCATCGCGAAAGACGATGCCGATGAACTGCGTTGCGGATGTCTCTCCAGTACTGCAGGTCAAGCAACGGTCAAGCCAGTGGCCGTCGACAATGACCGTGTCTGAGATGCTGTCTTGACGAATCGTCAGGTCAACGCCATGGCAATTCAAGTGCTCGAAATAAGTGCCCGCCTTGACCCGGATGTCGTCCCCAGCGGATGCTGCGGTGATGGCCTCGCTGATCGTCGTGTACTGACCAGAACCATCTGCAGCAACCATGATCGTCGCCGCCTGAGCGGGAGCCACAAGGATGAGGGTGATAAGGGCGAGTCGATGCATGAAGCCTCCTGCATTTGGGCAAGCCCACCTCTGTTGGTGACGCCCACCATGAGGACATCGACACCCACGGGGAGGTCAATCATGCCAAACCGAGCTTCTTTCGAGTTGCGGGGGCGTTGGGGGGGCTTGAGACCCCAGCCAGACCTCCCAGACGGACCACGCGGTCAGGGCTCGGTGCTCTATGAGCGATGGGATGTTATGTGCCCACTCCAACCGAATAGTCAGTCCCACTGCAGCGTGGGGCCAGATTCATCCATCTCGGAGGTGAAGCCCAGAATGGCATCTTCATGCCGATCTTCATCGTCGATGCGGAAGAAATGGTCAGCGCCATGTCGACCGCCCCGCACGGCCTTCGGAGCTCCAATGAACAGATCAATATGGCCATCGCCAAAGGCGATCTGCCCAGCCCACGTGCCGTTCTCTAGGCACGCCCACGACTCGGTGGACTCGATGCCATCGCGTGGCCCACGGTTCCCAACCAGCGGAAAGTCCGAAGTCATGTTGCCAGCCGACCAGTGGCTCAGTCGGTTGCCGTGGAGCACCATGTGCGCGTACGACACATGGCTGACGTCATCCAGATCTGACTTGAAACCACTGTCCCAGAACTCGCCGTTGGTCGGATCCCACGAACCCCAGCCGTAGTCGGTGATCGGTTCAACCAGGCCCGAGTCCATTGGCGAGATCAGCGCTTCGGGCGATACATAACGTTCGGCCACAAGAAGGCTAAAGAGATTAGCGGTCGTATCGTCTTGGATGTCCTTTGTTCGCTGACTCGGTCGCGGATACTCCCCCGCGTCCGCACCGGCCTTCATCTGCACGGACTGCATCAGTTGCCGTAACTGCATCATGTCTTGCATTCGTGGTCCACTGTTGGCGACGTAGGAACCATCCTTGGATACGCCAGTGACTGGTCCTGTCATCGACTCGGCCATGATGGCATACAGCACAAACATGCACGCCACGGCAATGAGCAAGCCAAGAATTGAAAACCCCCGCCTCATTGATCGCGGTGCCGCGCGGCTGCTTCGGCGTTTCGGCGTTCGGTCAGCACGTCCAGGCCAGCGCGACGCGTGCGGTTCAAATCGGCATCAAGCCGTGATTGGCCAGCGTTCTTGAGTACGTCAAAGGCGGCGGTCACAGACGGCGTATTGCCGTGCACTTCAAAGGAACGCGACCCTTGGTCGGTTCGAACTGATACCCGCCACACAGGTTCGGTAGCGCCGTCACCGGTCGGTGCTGCTGCAATCCACCCAGCACGCTGCACGATTTGCTGCAACTGGGCACCTTGGGCTGGTGTGACGGCCCCGGTCCAGCTCCACGTATCGTTGATGACATCCTGACCGCCCGAGAACCGAAGCGTGCCTTGAGGTTTGACTTGGTACCGAATGTACTGCCCGTCACCGGAATCAAATGTGATTTGCATGCGCGGGGCAATGGTCGGGCCTCGCTGCGCGCCCCCGCAACCCGTGAGCAACCCGATCGCGATGCCAGCAAGGACTGCGCGCTTCACGGTGTGTTCTCCAGAGCGGTCACCGGTGGAAGTGGGCGAAGCAATCGCGGAAGATCCGTGCGGGGTTTCATATCAGGCAGCGGCACGTCGAGCAGCAAGTACAGCGAAGGTGGCTGTGTCGGTTTCGATGAGGGAAGCAGACGCGCCTTCGCACGAATCCCAAGCAATCCGTACTGCGACAAGCAGCCCTCAACCGCATGCACCAGCGCGTCCACTGAGTCAGGCTGAAGTTGGATGGGCATGCGCCCATTGAGTGAGTCAATCGTCGTGACCTTTTGGTCAGTCTTGACCTTCGAAGCTTCAAGAACACTTCCTGACAGTCGGGCTGCAACAGCTTGGTGGGTACACGGCGTGATTGACGGAAGCATTGGACTGGTTCGCTGCCAAACAATGTGGATCCTGCTGATTTCAAGCGGCCATGGTGCGGGCTTTGGTTCGGCCTTGGCCGCTGGAGCCGGCGGAGGCGCGGGCTTTGGTTCAACCTTGGGTTCGGCCTTGGGTGCCGGAGGTGCCGGGGGTGCCGGGGGTG
>CAZGFN010000121.1:3557-3890 GCA_964524945.1 uncultured Isosphaeraceae bacterium | reverse complement strand
CAATCACTTACTGTATTCATGTCGATTGCGCAAGACCCTGTGAATTGGGGCAACTACCTTGCAACCATCCAAGCCGATTGGAAACTCAAACTCGGCAGCGACACCCCATGGGCGCTGACGCTTGGTATTCGGGATATCTACGACTCACGACCAAGCCGCGGCAGCAACGCCAATGATCTGAAGGCATATGCCGGGTTGACCATGGATTTCTAGGACGGCGATGTCGTCGCCATTGAGTAGGTGGCCTTCGCAAGCGGAGGCGTGTGGAGCGTCATCGTTGACTCTTCGCCGCGCGGAAGGTGGAACGTTTGCCGTCGGGGTGGGCGCATTTGG
>CAZGFN010000121.1:0-3547 GCA_964524945.1 uncultured Isosphaeraceae bacterium | reverse complement strand
CGGAGGCCCTCTTCTTGGAAGGCGACCCGGAATGACTCGAGGGTTGTTTCGTGCAGAAGTTGGTCCATGGCATCCTGCACGCTGACGAGTTTGTCATGCAGGGGGCACGGGTTTCCAACGCCGCAGACACCACCGCCGAAGGGACACAGGTCGGTATCGTCCTCCCGTTCGAACAGGCTGTAGATGTCAATCAGCCGGATCTTTTTCGGAGGTTTGGCGAGCGTGTAGCCGCCGCCGGGGCCGGGTAAGCCGCTGACGAGCCCGGCTTGCGAGAGCATGGTGAGGATTTTTGCGACGAAGGGTCGCTGGAGTCCGCGTGAGTCGGCAATGGCCGTTGCGGAGAGTTTTGTCACACCGCCGTCGTAGACCTCTGCCAATCGAGACGCAGAGGCGATTGCTGTTTCGGTTTGCTTGCTGTACATGGGAGGGGAGTGCTCTGGAGCGGTGTATTAGTCGGAGGTCGTGCTTGGCATCTGTGTTGGCGGAGCAAGGTGCACCGTGCGTCGGTAGCGGTGACCGGCGCGTGGAATGTGGACGTCAAACCTGGTGGGGATGATTTTGATGACGGAGGTGTTGTCGGTGGGAGCACCGTCGGTTGCGGCGGGGGCGTTCATGGTGGCGTGCTCCGTTCCGGTGTCGATCGCGTGGGGCCAAAACCTTGCCGGACGATGCTACGGGGTGAGGCTGCCAATGACTACCGATATCCAGATACAAAGGTAGATATTTCAAGGATGCGAATGTGTTTTTGTCTGCAATTAGTTCTGGAAGCAGTGGTTACGCCGTTTCGCGAGTAGTGCCCTTGAGCCGCGGAGACTCTTCTATCTGTGGATTATGTTTGTTGGAGGAGTGTCCAGTGGCCGGAATTCGGAGCGGTATCGGAATCGGCTGAATCAAGACAAGCAGATCCACATTGCAGTACGTTGTAGCGCAGTCGCTCGTGGTGAGCGGCTATCAGGAGGTGTGACTGTGGATGTATCAAGGATGATCGGGCTGGCACTTGTGGGCGTGTTGAGCGCAAGTGCGTTGGCAAGTGATAGCGACGCCCTTCGGGCGAAGATCGCCGAATTGGAGGCCGGTCAGCAGCAGACCAATCTATTGCTCGACTCGCTGCAAAGTGACTTGGACCGTGTGCGGGCCGAGTCATCGGACGATTGGCTCAGCCACGAGCGAGCCGAGAAGATCAAGGGATTGGTACAGGACGTTCTTGCTGATGCCGACACGCGCGCTTCGCTGCAGGGGAGCGGCGCGACCAGTGGCTACGACAAGGGCTTCTTTATCGCTTCGCAGGATGGCAACTTCAAGTTGACCATGAATATGAACATGCAGTTCCGGTTCCTGTGGGATCATCGGGACAATCCCCCTGCCGCCTCCAACCCGACGGCAACCGATGTTTTTGGATTCACAAATCAACGGACGGCCTTGATCTTCAAGGGGCACGTATTTGATCCATCGCTGACTTACTTTGCTCAGTTCATGTGGGGAGCGAACTACGCCAGTACGCTCCTCGATGCTTGGATTGGAAAGACGTTGGACGGTGGCTGGTCTGTGAAGGCAGGTAAGTTCCGCACGCCGTTTTCCCGCGATATGCTGGTGGGCTACACCCATCAACTCGCCGTTGATCGTCCGCTCATGGGGTATTACTTCTGCATTGGCCGTTCGCAGGGACTACAAGCGAAGTATCAGGGCGATAATTGCCGTTTTACGGCGGCCACTTTTGAGGCCTTTGAGCCAATCGGGGGGCTCCCCGCCTTGGGCCAATGGAACAGCACCTACGACAGCATCGCGTTTGCAGCGAGGTGCGACTGGCTGGTATCAGGCAGTTGGAGTGATGTGCAGAGCTACACGGCCTTCTCTCCGAGTGAAACCGCAGTGCTTCTTGGCGGTGCCGTTGCCTATGCAACGGCGAATCAGTCTTTGTATGGCACTTCAGGGCCCCAGCAGCATGACTTCCGCTCCACAGCAGACGCAACGATCAACTTCGATGGCGGATCGCTGGCGGCGTCGGTTGTGATGGCACACTTGAGCGAGAATCCTCGAAATCGTCCGCGTGAGCGTGATACGGTCTGGGGGCTGAACGTACAGGGGGCCATCTTCCTGTCCGATGATGTTCAGGCTTATTCTCGCTACCAGTGGGCGGATTCGCAATTTTCAGGCGATGACGATCTGAGTATCGTGCAACTCGGTATCAATTACTACATCCACGGACAGAATGTAAAGTGGACGACCGACATCGGATACTCGTTCAATCAGATTTCAGCCACCTACTTCACCATGGCGCAGGCCCCGGTAAACCCTGCACTCCCTCCTGGTAACACCGCAGGCATCAACAATGGTGGCTCGAATTTCACCGGTTGGACCGAGGATGGTGGTGATGGGCAATGGCTCATTCGCTCTCAGTTGCAGTTGTCGTTCTGATTCCTGTGTAACCAACTGTTCCTTTGATATGGATGGTGGCTCCTGTATGTCGGATCGTCCTCTTGAGTGCATTGTTGGATGGGGCATTCCCCTGGTGCTACTGGCACTGGCGGGGGTGTTCTTGTTCAGCCCGTTTCAATTGGATGACCCGATACCTGAACCGGTACAGGTAGATCGAGCGAGCCTCGGGGCGAGCCCGATTCGCGTTGCCATGCATGATCCTGCAACCATCAAGGTCGCGACTTTTGATATGAAGTGCATGGAGTGCCACGCCCTCTTCGAGAATACGAAGATGGTCCCCCGAAATATTTCCCGGCATCGGAACATCGTGTTGGACCACGGTGTGAACAACAACTGTTTCAATTGCCATGATGCCGAGCGTCGTGATCGGCTCGCCATGGGAGGTGGGCAGACGGTCGGCTATGACGAGGTCTCACAGTTCTGTGGCAAATGCCATGGGCCGACATGGCGGAACTGGCAACGGGGAATTCACGGAAAGGACATCGGGTCTTGGAGCGCTGACGATCCGCGGCGAGTTCGCTACGAATGCACAGACTGCCACGACCCACATGCGCCGGCCTATTCGCTTGTTCTTCCGCTTCCGGGACCGAACACGATTCGCATGGGTCAGCACCACGAGGCTCCGGTGAGCGACTCGCCGCACCGACCACTCGCCCACTGGGTGAATGAGTCGCAGCAAAATAATGGGCATGCCGATGAAGGGGGCCATGAATGAAGTTGCCCGTACTGCGCCAGGATGATCGCGGCGGCGGAGGTGGTGGGGACGGCGTTCCACCTGCTGCCGGTCGGGGTTCCAGGCGATCTTTTTTGCGAAGTACAGTATCGGTGGGAGCAGGATTCGCTGCTCTTGGTGCCGCCATCTCGCCACTAGCCGATCTCGACACCGACAAGGTCTTTGCAGGCGAAGACTTCTTCCGCGAGCACTACAAGGAACTCTCCTCGGAGGACAAGGCCAAACTCTTTGCCGACATCGAAGCCCAGATCGATCGGCAGTACGGCGTCAAGGCCATAGTCGGTGACCCGCAACCTATTCCGGAAGTTGAGTTCGTGTATGCGCTGAATCTTTCCCGCTGCATTGGTTGCCGTAAGTGTGTGCATGCCTGCGTGAAGG
>CAZGFN010000120.1:0-3941 GCA_964524945.1 uncultured Isosphaeraceae bacterium | reverse complement strand
GCGCGACCGCTGCTGCGATTGTGGCGACCTTTGTGGTGCTGGTTGTGGCGGTTGTGGTGATCTCAATCTTTGCCGCCATTGCAACCAAGGAACGTGAGGAGGCGGATCGGCGCGGGTCACGGTTGCAGGAGACACTCGATCGTTTAGAAGTCGAGCAGTTCGAGAAGCGGGCCATCACAGAGGGCCTCGGCGGTATCGCCGCAGATCCCTTCATCAGCACCCTGACCGAGTTCCGATACGGCGGGCACCCGGGATTCGAGAAGCCGGATTTGGTTGAGCAGCTTCGCAAGGCCATTGGTGGCAGGGACCTGACAGATGAATCGCTATCCCCTGACATGCGCTATGCTTTGTTGTATGTCGTTGGTGCCCTGACCGATGTTGGTGAGGACCCCTCCGTGGATTCGCTCTCAGCTGCGAGCCTGAGCCCTTCCGAGCGGGCGTTTCTCAATGAAGTTCTCCATGCTGCGGCTGATTGGAGCTGGCTTGAGCCGCTCGAGGGAAACTACGAGATCACCTTCCCGTCTGATGATGGCTCAGAAGCGGTCTCGAATGGGAAACTTCATTTCGTCGATATGGGCCCATACACCACGACCGATGGCTCTCTTAAAGAGCGTGCAACACGTATCGACCACATCTTCATCCGCCGCTTCTTTACGCTCGGGCTGGGCCTCCTCCTCCACTACCACTCCGAGCACGCGATGGGCTTTCTCACACGATACCTCGAGGTCATTGACGATTGGCCAGAGGCGCAGCGCAGTGACGCGCGTGTGAGTGCCAACTTGATTGTAGCGATCAAGGCGAGGGACTCCAACACCATTGCCAAGGCGCGAGCATTGCTGGGCTCTCAAACACCAGCGGCAATTGACAACATGAAATCGGTCCTTTGGATCGCCGCCTACGAGCGCGTCGGCGACGACGCTCGTGCCCTAGAAGTCTTGGACAAGAGCTTCCCAGACGTCTTTCCTGAACTCTCACCGTCTGCACTTGATCGCCTCTCCCTTGACGAGTTGAGAATGCTCGGTCTGGTGGTCGCCAACTCTGGCGGCTTCCTTGGTATCGATCAGATCAGCGCACGCGAGCGGGTACAGGCGTACTTCACACCTGACTTGCACAATGAAGATCGTTGTGTTCGAGCTGGCGCCGCGGCTGCAATGTTCACATTCCTCATGTCCGACGACTTGATGGAGTGTGCACGAAACAGTGGCAACAGAGAAGAACGAAGAACACTTCGATCAGCCCTTCATGCCTTGGATATTCTCCTGTTGGACGCGTCTCTATCTGTGGATGCGTCAATCCCGTACAACATCGGCAGCCTTGTGTTGGGAATGTATCAGGGTGGGGACGACCAGGGTGATCGACTCGCATCTGACGCTCACAAGGTCACCGTTCCGATGGACCCACTGGCCAACATTGCGTTGTACCAGTCGGTTTCCTTCGCCAAGACTGATCGAGGCGGGTGGGTCGATGAGGACGAAGCCGAACTTGTGATGAGCATCGGCCTCATACGTTCCTTTGAACCGCCCACGGGTGGGATGTCACCAAAGGACGCTGTGCGGGCAGCCTTGGACGTCGCGAACCCCCAGCAGCAGCGCGCCGGCTTGGCCCATCTGGGACATGCTGAGTTCGGCGGTCACGATATCTATGTCCGTCTTTATCGCGACTTGCTGACGACGGCTGCCGATCCGCTGGTTCGCTGTGAGGCCATGGCGGCCTTGGCCCGACATGCGACGCCCGAGGATGCGAAACTGATTGTCAGCCGCGGACTTCGCGCCATCGAAGACGATCCCGCCGCCCGCTGGATGGCCTTTGCCTCAATGCAGATCATGCCCAACGAGACACTGGCGACGTGGCAGCCCGATGAAGCGTTCCAGATCATCAATCAGGTGGCAGCGGACGAGCGGGAGTTTATCGCCATACGCCATGAAGCCCAAGCCGCCAGTTCCTTCCTGATCAACCGAGCAGAGGATCCAGAGATGGCGTTGTTCGCCTTCAAGAACCATCGGTACGTGAAACACTTTCGGCCCGCACTCCTGAACGTGGGTGAGCGCACGGGGATGCGCCTGCATGAAAAGTCTGTGTACAAGGGCTCGATTGATCCTCTGGAACTCCTCACACTGACGACCGATACCTTGGCCCATGAGTTACTCGGCGTGGTCCTCTGGGAGTGGTTCCAGGGGGATTCGTGGCGCGACACGATGAGCCAAGATGAGGCCGCCGACCTACTCTCTGACAACATCGACCGACTCATCGAGCTTGAATTGTGGGTGGCTGCAAGAGAGCCTGCCTTGGGTCTTTATGCGTTCCATTTGGACAGGTCTCTCCTTGCTCATGCCGGACACTGGCGGTCGGTGTGTCAACTGTTCTCCGTCTTGCTTGAAGAGAATTGGAATGCAGAAGCTGCGTCTTGCCTCTTCAATGGCGATGTAAGCGGACGCAAGGCCCTTGAAGCGGTCGCAGATAATGCACTGTCAGCGGCCCAGCAGATCGCGGCGTTGAGCGATCGGCAGGATTTGTATGGCCTCTATTTCCTTGCAGTTGTCCATGCCGTTAGCGGCAATCATGCTGAGGCAACTTCGGTCTTCCGCGAGGGTGTTGCGTTGGCCCGCGATCACCCTGAAGCACTCAATTACTGGGCTTCGTGGTGTGTAGACGCAGGAGGCGACGCACTCTTTCCGCTGGTTGCCGACGATGCACTTGGGGCAGCAGTCCGGGCATGTGAACTTTCGAGCCATAAGGCGCCTCACATCCTCGATACGCGCGCGCGTGTTCACTTTGAGCGAGGTGAACTTGATGATGCAATCCGTTGGCAACAAGAGGCGCTGAAGTACGCCGCGGACGACAAGCGGGCAGCAATCGCTGAAGTACTTGCCACCTACCAAGCAGCCCGGGACGAGCAACCAACCGCTGCGTCGGACACCACCCCATAACCGCACCCCACCATCACATCGGCTTGAGCTTTGAGATGCGGTGGTACACATCACTGCGGTGGCCAACCTTGACCACGAGCACGATCAACCTCTTGTCCTTGATCTGATAGAGCATGTGGCAGTCGCCACTCTGCACCTGGTAGAGATGGTGTCAGCTCGCTGCATGCCTATTGGTTTATCGCCGGCGCCTTGGGGCAAGCAAGATCGTGCCCACAAAGAGCAAGGTCGACGGCGCTGGCACAGCAACGATGCCGTTCATGTAGGCGCCTTCGCCAGCTGTCAACATGAGATCCAAGCCGAAGCCTAGGCTGGTCGAGGGCGCAGTGACCATCGGCATATCCAAGCCTCCGAATGCTGTGACAGCACCCTGCTCCACTTCCAATTGCCATGGGCTTTCGAAGATACCCCACTTGTCAACACCATCCGCTCGTAGCTTCCATAGCCACTGTTCATCTTGTGGCACCCACACAGCACCATAGGACCCCGCCAGAATCAACTCAAGATCACCAAACAAGTGGTGGTTGGGTGTGAATTGCTCTGTGAGATCTAAATCGACCGTCAATGAGAATTGAGCGTCATCGGGTGTGTAGTTCTTGGCAATCAGTGATGCAATGTCAAGCATCGCGCTGCCTGAGGTGATGTCCACGATGATGTCCCACGTAAGCACCCTCCAGTCGTCACCAACGACGCCTGTGAACTGCCACCGACCCTCATCCAATGGATCTGCAATCAACTCCAGGGTGCCATCTCCTGACCCAGAGATCCACCACTCAACCTGAAGTGTCGGTTGCCATTGACCAGTCACCACATCGCCTAGCGCAGGCATTGATGCACCACACGCCGCCAGCAACGCCAGTCGACCCCGGCACATTCTGAGGCAACAGCACACACGTTTCGTCTAGGTGCTTCCCGGTGCCGAGTTTTCCTCGCATCCGACGCCACGCGGTGTCTTCAGCCTCGCTGACCTTTCCCCCTAAATCCAGTCCAGCCCGAGTGATAGTCTCGGGCGTCATT
>CAZGFN010000119.1:0-3948 GCA_964524945.1 uncultured Isosphaeraceae bacterium | reverse complement strand
TTGGTCGTGGGGGCGATGTCGCCGACGCGAATGCGAAGATAGCGTTGGCGATGGCCCTGCTTGCGGCGGTAGTTCTTGCGCCGCTTGTACTTAATGACGTCGAGTTTCTCACCCTTGATTTCACCGAGCACTTCGGCTGTGACCGGGGCGCCGTCGATGTATGGCGTGCCGACCTTAGCCGAGTCGTCTCCTTCGCCCTTGAAGGCCAAGACGCGATCGAAGGTAATGGTGCTGCCTTCGGCGGCATCCTCACGCAGGTCGACGTCTAAGACGGCACCGGGGGCGAGTTTGATTTGAGTTCCGCTGTCTTCGACAATGGCGTACACGGCAGGGCTCCTGTAGAACCGCCCCTGAACGGGCGGGAATCGGGGAGTGTAGCGGGAAACGTCCCTTGTGCCAACCATTACCACGCCTCAAGGGGCTCATCGGCGTGGAATCCGCTCGTGCTGCCCAATGCGATTGCAGGCTACGGATAGGCCCTGGAGGGCCATATTGGATGTTGGTGGGTGCCCAGCACTTCTCGGGTAGCCTCCCCCACTCATGTTTACGTTCGCGGACTGGCTGGTTGTGATCGTCTACCTGGGGGTCATCGTGGTGATCGGGGCGATGGCCTCGCGACGGCACGAGCAAGGCGACGACTTCTTTTTAGCCGGTCGCTCTATGCCGGTCTGGGCGGTGGCCATTTCCACCCTCACCACAGCACTGAGCGCGGCGACCTTTCTGGGCGGCCCACAGCAGGGTTTTCGAGGCGACCTCTCGTATCTCATCTTCAAATTCGCAGGCTTGGCGGCGCTCATCGTTGTGGGCTTTGTCTTCCTGCCAGCCATATTCAAGGCCGGCACGCCCAGCGTCTATGGCCTGATCGCGCAGCGATTTGGCACGTCCGCTGGCGCCAGCTCTGCGGTGATGTTTGGCGTGGGCCGCCTTCTTGCCAGTGGCGCACGACTGTTCATGACGGCCATCCCCTTTTCGTTGGTGGCCTTTGGTAATGCTTCGGGTAGCAGTTTGGCGGTGGCCATTCTGCTCGTCGCTATCGCAGCATGTATCTACACAATGGCTGGCGGCGTGCGGGCGGTCATTTGGACCGATGTGCTGCAATGCTTTGTCCTGGTGGGCACGGTCGCCGTGGCTGTTGGGCTCCTGTGGGTCAAGGTCGACATCGCTCCAGCCGATGCGATGGACCAACTTCAGGCGGCGGGCAAACTCAGGATGATCGATTGGTCATGGTCGTGGACGGAGCCGTACACCGTCTGGGGCGCGGCCATTGGCATGACACTGTTCTTGATCGCGGCCTATGGCACCGATCAGGACCTTGCCCAGCGACTGCTCACGTGTCGCACACCTCGCCGCGGAGCGTGGGCGGGCATTCTCTCCAACATCATCGCGTGGCCCGTGACCTTTCTCTTTCTGGCTCTTGGCGTACTGCTGTGGCTCGAAACTCAGACGCACGGCCCCATTGTGTCGAACTTGGCACCCGAAGGTGATCGCGATGTGTTCCTGCATTTTATTCTGCGCGATATGCCAAGTGGATTGCGCGGGCTCATGATGGCCGGGCTTTTTGCCGCGGCGATGAGTAGTTTGGATTCAGCGCTCAACGCGCTTGCCGCTTCGACGACATCGGACATTATTCGACCGTGGCGGGCCGCCCGTGGGCGTGAACGGATGACGCCCCAACGCGAGACGCGCATGGCCAGATGGATCATTGCCGCTTGGGCTGGGGCGCTGACCATCTTCGCCATCCTCTGCGCGTTCTGGCAAAGTGCCAGCGGCGAAACACTGCTTGACTTTGCCCTGGGCGTAATGATCTTCGCCTACGCTGGGCTGCTTGGCGTGTTCTTGACGGCGCTTCTGACTCCGCGGGGCAATGCCATGTCGGCCGCCGCGGCCTTGGTAGTTGGCGTACTGGTCGTGCTTGTCTTGCAGCCATTTGCATGGAATGCATGGATGCCCCTGTTTGATAACAGCGACACCCCCCTACCGCCTCCAGCCTTTCCGTGGCGCATGACCATCGCCTCGACGATCGCATTCCTCACCTGTGTGATGGGTTCGCGGGCTACGCGCCAAGGCGAGCGAGGCGACTGATGGCTTCGTTCAGGACGGAGGTCGTTTTGCAGAAGGCGAAGCGAACCAGATTATGCCCATCCTTTGGATCGACGTAGAACGATCCAGGTGGAATAGCGACCACTCCCACTTCTTCAACGAGGTGCTGGCAGAAGGTCTGAGCACCATCAAAGCCAAACGACGTGTGGTCGCACATCACAAAGTACGTGCCCGCTGGTCGGCAGACGCCAAAACCAACTGTTTCAAGAGCATCGCAGAGCAGATTGCGTCGGTGCAGGTAGTCGTCATGGAGCGTGCGGTAGTAGTGGTCGCCTAGTTTCAAGGCCGCCGCTGCGCCGTATTGCAATGGTGTTGGCACGGCATAGGTGAGGAATTGGTGTCCAGCGCGAATGGCATCACTCAGTGGTGCGGCCGCGATGGCCCAGCCGATCTTCCATCCAGTGAGCGAGAACGTTTTGGCCAGCGACCGCAGCGTGATGGTGCGTTCGTACATGCCTGGCAGCGAGGCCATCGGGACGTGGACGCCTTCGTAGACCATGCGGTCATAGACCTCATCGCAGATGGCGATGAGGTCGTGCTGCTGGCACAGCGACGCAAGCCCTTTGAGTTCAGCCATCGTGGCCACGTGCCCAGTCGGATTGTGGGGCGTGTTGAGCAGGATGGCGCGGGTGCGTGGCGTGATGGCTGCGCGAACTGCTTCGATATCAATCCCAAAGTCCGGTGGTCGGGTTGTGATTGTTTTCATGACCCCGCCGGCCATCGCGATGGTGGCCGGGTACGAATCGTAGAAAGGTTCAAACACAATCACTTCATCACCGGCGTTGAGCAGCCCAAGCAGCGTTGCGGCGATGGCTTCGGTGCAGCCCGATGTCACGGTGATGTCGGTATTGGGATTGGCTTGGATCCCGGTGGTAGCGAAAAAGTCCGCTGCGATGCCGGTGCCCAGCGAAGGGATACCGATCATGGGCGCGTACTGGTTGTGCCCATCCCGCATGGCTTTGGCCGCGGCTTCCTTGACTTCTTCGGGGCCATCAAAGTCGGGGAAGCCTTGCCCCAGATTGACCGCGTCGTGCTGAATCGCCAGCCGGCTCCACGTTGCAAAGACCGTTTCGCCGAATGGCTGGAGTCGGGTTGCGGTGTGCGGTGATGTCATTGCGGGCGCATGCTAGTGGGGCTGGGGCGGATGTCATTTTTAGGACCCTTGGCCAACCCAATCCCCCGACTCCACCACTTCCGCTTCGGGGTACTGCCCCTCTGGCATCAGGTAGATCCACGCCCGCGCATCGTGGCCATCGAGCAGGCGTACCGTGACCTCCTCGCGGCAATACCAATCGGGATGGCCTTCGAGTTGGTCCACGGCGCGTAGGGTGGTGTCGTCCACTTCAAACACTTCGCCGCAAATGGTCGTGGAACCACCGCATTCAAGAATGGGATAGCCGCCGGACGAACGGTTGCCCACGCATCGCATCGTGTAACACGACGCGGTCGTGGCAGATGTTCCTCGCTGCGGCGACAGGAGCGCCTGCCAGTTTCGTTGGCCGGTCCGAAGCGTCCCGTAGACAAAAACGTGGTGTTTGCTCACAACTGACACCGTACATTAACTCGAAAATCAAGACTCTTGAATCAGACCCGTATGCGTGCGACTCATTCGCGAAGAATTGTCGATCAGGATGCCCCCGCCTCTGCTGATTTGGCTAGATCTCCTGGACTCACACGAATGAAAATCACCAGAACAAGGAGTGCCAGCGAAACAATACTGAAGCCGGCTGCCATCCAAAATCCGTCGATGTATCCAAGCCCTGCACTTAAGATGGCACCCATGATCAACGTGCCGATTGTGACGCCAAGCGTGTACCCAGCAGTAAAGCGAGCCCACCATACGGCGTG
>CAZGFN010000118.1:0-4124 GCA_964524945.1 uncultured Isosphaeraceae bacterium | reverse complement strand
TCGGACCGGCGGCGAGACATCATCGAATCTCTGGTGCAACTTCCGGTGCACGTACGGACTGTCCCCGATCTTGATGAACTCGTTTCGGGAACCGCCGGCTTTACTGACTTGCGTTATCTCCGCGTCGAAGACTTGCTTGGGCGAGACGCGATCCCTCCTCAACAGGAACTGATCAGTGCTTCTGTGGCGGGGCGGTCCGTTATGGTCACTGGCGCTGGCGGATCAATCGGGTCGGAATTGTGCCGCGGCATCATTGCCAGTAGCTGTAGTCGCTTGGTAATTGTTGAGCGTAGCGAACCATCGCTCTTTGAAATCTACAGCAGTATTCAGCGAGCACATCCAAGTGTGGATGTGCATGCGGTGCTGGCGGACGTCCGTGATACGCCAGCGATCCAAGAGGCGATGGAACAGCAGAAAGTTCAAACAGTGTTTCATGCTGCCGCGCATAAGCATGTGCCACTGGTCGAAGATAATGAGATCGAAGCAGCGATCAATAACATCTTTGGTACACGCAGCGTGATGGATGCGGCGGCGAATTCAGGAGTGGATCGGTTCGTACTGGTGTCCACCGATAAGGCCGTTCGTCCCACGAGTGTGATGGGCGCTACCAAACGCGTAGCCGAAATGGTGGTTCAATCACTGGCTCCCAGTAGTGTGCAAGCGTGCATGGTGCGATTTGGCAATGTGCTCGGATCGTCCGGCTCAGTGGTGCCCATTTTCCGTCGCCAACTCGAAGAAGGTGGCCCCATTACGGTGACCGACCCTGAGATGGTGCGATATTTCATGACGATTCCCGAGGCGGCGAACTTAGTTATTCAATCAGGTGGCATGGCTAGGTCCGGGGAAGTACTGCTGTTGGATATGGGTAAGCCGATGAAGATCGTGGAACTGGCACGTCTGATGATTCGGCTCGCGGGCATGACAGAATGTGATGCGGATCATCCATCTGGTGATATTGAAATCAAATTCGTTGGCCAGCGTGGCGGAGAAAAGATGCTTGAGGAGTTGCTGGTCTCCGAGGAGGCCTCGGAGACATCCCATCCGATGATTTTTTGCGCGACTGAGCCAGCACCTGCCGCCGAGTGGCTGGAGCAACAACTGGAACAACTCGAAGACGCGTGTGTGGCGCGAGATACGAAGGCCGTGCGTGAGGTCCTGTTTGAAACTGCAGCGTGCGGAGTTGTCCGGAACTGCGAGGACGGCAATTCATGAGTTCGATCGATCAATTGAAAGATGCAATCACGAGTACCCAAGCCGTGGTCGGTATCGTCGGAATGGGCTACGTCGGCTTTCCATTGGGTGTCGCAGTGGAACGAGCCGGCTTTAACGTGGTCGGATACGACCTCGACCCGAGCAAGATCGCCGATATGACCGAGGGTCGGTCGTACCTTGGTGACGGGTGGACAGAGACATTCAAGCATATGGCCGCGTCAGATCGTTTCGCTGCCACGAGCGATCCAGCGGCGCTGGCCAACTGCGATCTGATCATTCTGTGTGTGCCCACGCCGCTCGATCAAGAACGTCAGCCAGATCTGACCTGTGTCATCGAGTCAACCAAGATGGTCGCAGGCATCCTTCGGCCTGGCCAACTGGTCATTCTCGAATCGACGACCTGGCCGGGCACGAGCCGCGAAGTCATGCTGCCGATTCTCGAAGAGGCGGGCTTGCAACATGGCGACGACTTTCTTTTGGCCTATAGCCCCGAACGCGAAAACCCCGGCGACCCGGTCTTTCACACAGCGTCCATCCCCAAGGTGGTTGGCGGGCTTGATCAACACGCTGGCGAAGTCGCGTCCGCCTTCTATCAAAAGGTCGTGTGTGATGTCGTGACGGTCTCAACCTGCGAAGTCGCTGAAGCATCAAAGATCGTCGAAAACGTCTACCGCTGTGTGAATATCGCGCTGGTCAACGAACTCAAGGTGGTCTTTGAAGGTCTGGGCATCGACGTCTGGGAAGTCATTCAAGCTTCCGCGACCAAACCATTTGGCTTCCACCCATTTTGGCCGGGCCCGGGACTCGGCGGTCACTGTATTCCCATCGATCCGTTCTACCTCTCGTGGAGAGCGAGACAATTCGGGCAGGAAGCAAAGTTCATCGAACTGGCCGGTGAAATCAATACCGCCATGCCTGAACGCGTCGTCGATCGAACCTGCGAAGCGCTCGCCCAGCAAGAGGCTGGTGACAGCCCGAGTGTGCTGCTCATCGGCGTTTCCTACAAACCCAACGTTTCGGACATCCGCGAAACACCTGCAGCTCCGATCATCGAATCGCTACAGGATCGCGGGTGCTCGGTGTCGTTCCACGATCCACACTGCCCACAATTCCCCGCCATGAAAAAGCATATGATTGATCTCGACTCGGTCCCACTTGATGAAGCGCATCTCGCTGCTGCAGACGTTGTGTTGATCGTCACCGATCACGATGCCGTCGATTGGACACTTATTGGCCGTCACGCACGTATGGTCGTTGATACCCGCAACGCGATGCATGGCGTTGCGATGTCCGGCCGTCTGGTCAAGGCGTAGCGTCTGCGTCTGCCTCTGCATGACGACTCGGGGCTGTCTCGGGCAGCACGAAACTGAGGATCACCGCCAGTACAAACAGCGCGGGAATAATCGCCATCGCCCAGCGGAACTGTTCGGGGGTCGCGTCCTTGAGCATGTCGGCCGCCTTGACGGTATGCCCTGCGGTTCGATGCAAGTTCGGAGCCATTACTTCGGCTGTGAGAATCCACCCGATGCCGATTTGCAAACCGGCTGCCAGCATCATGGTGATGAAGTTGCAGCAGGCCGTGGCGGTACCACGCAGCGACTTGGGGCAGACTTCCATCGCTACGGCAAAGCAGATCGCCTGCGTACTGGTGAAGAGTCCGCCGATGAGCATGACCACAAGCAGTCCGTAGTACCCAAGTAGGTTGGGCCATAACAGAAGCGTCATGGCAATACCCCCGCCGATGCTGCCGACGATCAGTGGCCACTTGCGTGATCCCATGCGGTCCGACACGATGCCTGCGATCGGACATCCAATGAGCCATCCAATCGCAAGCATGACGGTGGCAAAACTCGCTTGTTCGGCGGTGTATCCACCAGCGGTCTCCATGAAGGTATTTCCCCACAAGGCCGCTACGACACTCAGTGGAAGATACAACACGGCGCTGATGACGCCGACCATCCACAATTTCCATTGTCCCAGCACCGTTCCGATGCCTCGGAAAATGCCGATGTTGGTTTCATCTTCTTCGGTGAATCGATCATGGAACCACTTGGGGCGAGACGGAATGACAAAGAGCAGGATCGCGACGGCAATGCCTGCAAACCCGGCAACTTGCATGACGCTTCGCCAGCCAAATGCTTGGACGGCTTCGACCATCGGCGTTTGGCCGATGATTTCACCGAGTATGCCCACCGCAGCAGTAATGCCAGCGATCAGCGCCAGGCGACTTGATGGGAACCAGACGGTGGCGACATAGACTGCGCCTACAAATGCGAAGGCGGATCCAAAGCCAGCCATGCCGCGTGACAAACCAATGGGAAAAAGGCTGTTGGATGCGGCAAAGATCAAACACCCACCTCCGACAATCAGCGAGGCGCCCATGATGAGAAACTTTGTTCCGAAGCGATCAAAGAGTCCACCGACGACCAATTGCATGGGCGCATAAACCCAGAGATAAATAGCAAGGGACGAACTTAATTCAACTGGCGACGCATCGAGTTGCGTCGAAAGGTCCTTGAGGATCACACTGGGCATCACCCGCACAAAGAACTCGTACAGGAAGAAACTTGCCGCCACACCCCAGAACAGCCAACCATACCAGCGGCCTCGCTCGAGGCGATTGCTCACCCGTCCCATCCATGAGGTCCTTTCTCTTTAGGGCTGGTATTCTCAACCCTGTGGTCGACACCGTAGCAGCGCGACCGTTACTCTGAGAACCATGCAACGGCTCAGTTCAACACATGACAATATTGGCTGCCGTCATCACGACCGCCACCTTGGCGTAAGACGTTCCTAGTCATGGTGCCGACGAGATGACCTCGGAGTCGTTGAAGACTCTTGATGCGATGAAAGCCAAGCCGCACGGGCTGCTGATGAACACGCCTGAAATGGGCCGCTCGGCTCGTCCGATT
>CAZGFN010000117.1:0-4169 GCA_964524945.1 uncultured Isosphaeraceae bacterium | reverse complement strand
CTGAACTGCCAAAGTCCGGGCCGTTTCCCCTTCCAATGCAGTGGCCAGAGCATCGCAATCGTGTCTGATCACACTGTTCATCAAGGCCTGTTCTTCATCTTCTCTTGGGGTAATTGTGTGCTCGAAGAGCTGCAGCCGTTCCTGTATGGTCAAGAGAGCCTCATGGACATTCCTGGTAGTCTGATCGGTTGGATCTTCATTGCGTACCGGCAGACTGTTTCTGTCAACAGCCAAGGCAGCAGCATCTCGATATGAATACAGGATTCCTAGGGCGAGGGTGCTCCAGTCACGATGCTCCACCACCCATGCTCGAGCATTGGCGCCCAAGTCCTCTCGCATCTCTCGATCTTCAATCAGTTGGCCGAGTCGGTCTGCGAGTGCCGTGAAATCCTCTGCGGGGAATATCATTCCCGTCTTGCCGTGAGTCACGATCTCCACGAGAGGCGGAACACTGGATACGACCACCGACTTTCCCATTGCCATTGCTTCAAATGGCTTCAAAGGGGATACGATCTCGCAGACCGGAACCGACTTGCGGGGAAACGGGCAGATATCCATGATGGAGTAATACCGCTCCACGTCACTGTGTGGAACTGAACCGGTGAGCGTAAAGTGAGAATCAACCCCAAGATCTCTGATGGCATTTTCGAGTTCTTGCCGCGATTTTCCATCTCCCACAACAAGCACGTGGAATGAATCGCCGTATCGCGTCCGAAGTACAGCGGCTGCGTTGGCAAGGTCAACCAATCCTTCGTAGTTGACGATTGATCCGATGTATCCGATCACCACACGGTCCTGAAGACCAAGCGTCGCCCGCAGGTCCTCATCTGCAGCACGCGGGGCGAATCGGTTCGTGTCAACGCCATTGGGGACCACTTTGATCCGGTCTGATGAAACACCGGATTTGATCAGTTCATCCTTGAGGCCGTCCGTAATGGTGATGACGACGTCTGCTGACCGGGCGGCTTGAACCTCCATGAGTCGCTCCTGACGCTGTGCGTCAGAGCCGCCCCACTCAGGCTGCCTCGACAACCTCGTCAAGTCCCACAGCCCCCGCACTTCATAGATAACGGGAACACCAGTACGTCGAGCAGCGATGACCGCTGCAATTCCGGACACATAGTTGGATGCAGCGTGTACTAGTGCCGGGCGATTGCGGCGGATTTCATTCTCCAGAGCGGTCGCGTAGTTGGATATATAGGCGGTCATGGGGCACTGGTTGTACGCGTATCCACCGGCCGGAAGTCGGCGATACCGAACACCCTCCACCACATCCTCTTGCAGCACCGGATCATTGGACTGGAATCCGATATCCTCAGTTGGGAATCCAGGACGAGTCACTGCGGTGACTTCCCAACCATCTTTCCGAATGCCCCGCAGCAATCCATGGCTCCTGGTCGCATATCCACTTAGGGACCACGGTAGCGAATTGTGTAGGACGGCCAGTACCGTTCCACCCCGCGATCGTACGAGCTTATCAGGGGTAACTGTCATGTCGGGTTGCCACCAGCCTTCCAACATTTCGGTCCTCGCCACCAGCAATGCCATCCGATCGCTGGAAGCCGAATCGCGGGAATACCACTTCAGAGCCATGTAGATGTCACCGATCGCCGCGTATCGAAAGGCGATTGATACTGGTCGAATCACTACTCCAAGTGCGCGTAATCGAACTGCCACCAGCAATGACTCACGAATCAATGAACCGCGATCGCGTTCGGCACTGCTAGAGCTGTAGGCGTCTTTCAACGCAGTCCAGACGGTTTGCAGTTTCTGTTTCCATGATCCAGGAACCTTGGACAGTACATGGATGAGTCCGTGCTCTTCACAACAGCTTCGAATCTCAGCGACACTAGGAGACGGCGGTGGATCGTTGGTGCTCTTAGAATGTTCCGCGTCCGGTCCACAGATGGTGCATGCCAGTTCCAGAATATCCAGCTCCAGCGTCACCACGTCGATCTGTCTCAATAACGACTGCTTGACGTCCTCTTGTCGCCACACATTCCAATGTGATTGCGAGGAATCCACCCCCGCCCTCCGATCACGTGTGTCGTCTGTCGATTCGTCCATCACATTTCGTCCCAAAGGTCAATCATACAGTTTACGCAACGCCATCTGACTGTTTCAGCATGACCGAATAGACACCTCTTACGATGCTGGCACTTTGGGCCCATGTTCGTTCAGTCTCGGCCCATTGACGACCTTCCGCTCCGAGGCGGCTGCACCAGACTCGATCGGCCGCAAGATCTCGAATGGTACTCGTCAGGGAGGCAGGATCCTCCGAATCGACAAGACAGCCCGTTCTGTTTGGGAGAATAATCTCTCTGGACGCCGGCAAGTCAGACATGACGACACAGCAGCCCCGGGACATCGCATCAAGTGGTTTGAGCGGCGTGACCAACCGAGAGACGAAGGATTCCTGTCTGGCGATGACCGCCACGTCCAGAAGATCAAGGATCGCCAATGCTTCAGCCGGTGCCACGGCGTCCAAGAGAAGCACATCGGAATTAAGTGAGTGCTGCTCGATGGCAGTTCTGATCTCATGTCTGATTCGAGTCGATCCAGCCAAAACCAATCGGACTGGTACCGCTTCAGCCCTCAGTCTTGAAATCGCAGTCACAAGTTCCAGCACCCCCTCCAAGCGTTGAAGGCTGCCCACCAATCCCACTGCGAGCGCACCATTCTGTCCGATGAATTGGCGTGCCGTTTGGACAATTTCCGTTGAGTCATCCACCACCGCTGCCGGATCGCATCCATTTGGAACCACCGTGATTCGTTCTTTGGCGACGCCACGAGATCGCACTTCAGCTCGCATCGCCTCTCCCAAAACGATGACATGTTGGGCCAGCTTCATTGCTTGTGTCTCAGCGTCTCGCCATCGGCGAATGAGCGGATCATTTGCTGCGACGCGGCTTTCTGCGACGGCTGTGGCTTCCTGCATCCCTCGAGCTTCATAGACAACGGGCAGCCTGCATGCCTTGGCCACCCGATGGGCGGCCTTGAAGATTCGGGCTGGGGAGTGGGCATGAATGATTTGGCAGTGCTGCGTATGTGCCAACTGCAATGCAGTGCGAGCGAATCGCCGAACCAGCACAGTTTGCTCTACTCCCAGTGCTCCGAGTCTCAATCGCTGCTTTGACTTCAGGAGCACAGCACCGGTACGCCCAGCCCCTTGTCCGCGACTTCGATTGCCCTCTGTGACGCTACCCTCACGTCCGAGGCGAATGCGGCCGGCCGGGCGGGCCAGTCGATCGACAATGCTCCCGCAATTGTCATCCAATGGATGTGGGCAACGTGCATAGTTGATCCCGTCGATGCATGACGGCATCGTCAACTCAGAACGGCCAGGATGAAACGGCGATGTCAAGACGTGGTTCTCGACGCCATCGGCAGCCAAGGCGGTCAGCATGGAATGCGATCTCAACCCATACCCGTTCACAAGCGGAAGACTTGTGTTCAGCAGATGGAGCACGCTGATTGCGTCATGTGCCATCAGAATTGCCCTCCGAATAGGCTTTGATGACCTCATGTGCGGGTCCGATCATCCGAACCATCCCTTTGTCCATCCACAGTACTTCGCTGCACAACGACTCGATGATTTTCATGGAGTGGCTGACCAACACGATGGTTTCTGCACGTTTGATCAGATGCCCCATCCGATGTTTCGCTCGACGACGAAACTCTTGATCGCCGCCGCCCATCGCTTCATCCAGTAGAAGAATCTCAGGCTCCATGGTGGTCGCGATTGAAAACGAAAGCCGAGCCCTCATGCCAGTGGAGTATGTTCCAACAGGGTTATCGATCGCGTCTTTCAGACCGGAGAAGGCAACAATGTCCGCTACGCGGTCCCCCACTTCATCGCGATTGAGTCCGAGTAGAGAACCGTTGACGAAGATGTTCTGCCGACCGGTGAGATGTTTCACAAAGCCCACCCCCATTGAAAGCAGGCAACTCACTTTTCCGTGCGCCCGCACGACACCTGAGTCAGGCCGTAGGATTCCGGCGAGGGCAAGGCACAGCGTGCTCTTACCAGCGCCATTGGCGCCGATCACTCCCGTCACGCCACCAGACCGGCATACCAGACTCACATTCCGCAACGCCTGAATGCGTGACGGACCCGATCGACCCTGCGATCGAACAAATAGCGAGTAGGGCCTGCGAATCCGATACGC
>CAZGFN010000116.1:0-4212 GCA_964524945.1 uncultured Isosphaeraceae bacterium | reverse complement strand
CCTTCTTGCCCACACTCACGCCTTTGATGGAGCCACCCTTGATTCAAGTGCCCCATGTCCTGCTCACGCTGTGCTTGGCCGCGTGGGTGCCATATGCCATCGCCGATGACGCGGTGCGGGGCGGTCAACTCTGGGATTCGTGGTGGACCGTTACTGGAGCAGACCCACCGTCGGGCATGCACCCGCTCTATCCAGAAGACGGCCCCCTTCGCGGACCGGACACCTTTCGCTGCGTCCAGTGCCACGGATGGGATTACCGCGGCGTCAGCGGTGCCTTTGCAACCGGACCGTCATACACCGGAATCCGAGGCGTACTGAATACGCAGCGAAGCGACGCCGACATCTTCAACCTCCTCAAGTTCTCCTCCGTCCCGGGCGGCCACGGCTTGGGAGAGGCGGGCTTGCAGGACCAGGACATCCGCGACCTGATCGCATTTCTCAAGGGTGGTCTGCTCGACACGACGCCGTACATCACGACCGATGGCTCGTTCATCGGCGACGCCGATCGCGGCGCCCGAAACTTTAAACAGGGAACGACCACGGGCATGCAGTGCATCGTGTGCCACGGACCCGATGGCCGGTGGTTGAACTTCGGGTCCGCCACAGATCCGAAGTGGATCGGTTCGGTCGCCGATGACAATCCGTGGCAGATGCTCCACACGATTCGCTTTGGCAAGCCCGGATCGATCATGCCCAGTTGGTTTGGACTCCGCGGCGATGTGCAAACCGCCGCGGACATCGGCCGCTACGCGCAGGACATGCTGCCCGCCACGGGTCTCCCCGACACCCGACCAGCCACACCAGTGTCGTACTCGCCCGGGGCTCGTGGTGGACTCGGCACGGCCGGATTCACCTCGCTGCAACTGGGCGCCCCTGCAACCCTCGGTGATCCAATGCGAGCGGAGGAACACCCCATCATCGCCCATGTCCTGCTCGAGGATCTCGATCAGGATGGCATGCTCGATGCCATCGCCTGCGATGTCGACCGACACGAAGTCGTGTGGATGCGCCAGAACCCGGACGGCACCTTTACCGAACGCGTCATCGGAGCCAAGATCGACGCACCCGTCCACGCCGAAGTCGCGGACATGGATGGCGACGGTGATCTGGACGTACTGGTCGCAGGCATGGGCATCATGCTTCCCTCAACCGAGATGATCGGCACCGTCATCATGCTTGAAAACGACGGGGATGACCAATTCACCACCCGCGTGCTGGCCGACAAGACGCACCGAGTCACCGATGTCCAACCTGGTGATCTCGATAGCGACGGAGACCTCGATCTGGCAATCGCGCAGTTCGGCTATGTCCAAGGCGCTGTGCAGTGGATGGAGAACATGGGCGATGGATCCTTCCAAATGCACCACCTGATGGATCGCTCAGGCGCCATTCACAGCCCGATGGCTGACATCGACGGCGACGGTGATCTTGACATCATCGCCCTCTTCTCTCAAGAATGGGAAACCCTGCAAGCCTTCGTCAATGACGGACGCGGTAGCTTCACGCCGCTGGTGCTGCACGATGTGGCCGATGCAGACTTCTCCAGCAGCGGCATCGATGTCGGCGACATCGACGGTGATGGAGATGTGGACATCGCCTGGGCCAATGGCGACGCCTTTGTGTCTGTTGGCTATCGGCCCCTACCCACCCACGGCGTGCAGTGGTTGGAGAACCTCGGCCAGTACCAGTTCGCCTTCCACCGGATCGGTCAATTCGACGGCGCGTATGGGCCAACCATTGCCGACATGGATTCCGACGGAGATGCTGACATCGTGGCCGTCAGCGAGTTCGCCAACTGGAGCGAGCCAGGCACCCCAAGCGTCCGTTGGTGGTCGCAGCAGAAAGATGGCTCGTTCCTGATGCAGGATCTCGCCGAATCGCCCACACATTTGGTGACTTGCGATGTCGGCGACATCGATGACGACGGCTGGCCCGACATCGTCGCGGGCGGCATGGCCTTGTATCCACCCTTTGATCGCGTGACGCGGGTCGTGCACTTTCAGAGCGGACCCGGAGCGATGGCCCCCAAGTCAGTCGCCCAAGCAGTCATTCCAAAGGCCGTCGACGAACTGCTTGCCACAGCCCAAGACCCTGGACAGCGCGGCATGATCTTCCACGCCAACGCCCTGCCCATTCAGGCCGACGAGTCCTACGCCCAAGCATCGCAGCGGGATACCACCAATCCGCGATGGCCCTACTACCGGGGGCTGCTCGCTGTGGCCATCGGCGACAGCCAATCGGCCATTGTCCACTTCAAGCAGGCCGCGGAACGTGACCCAACCTACGCGCCCCTCCACATCCGACTTGGCCAGTTGCACGCCGGTCAGGGAAATCGGTTCGCAGCCGAACAAGCGTGGACCGCCGCGGGCGATGAACCCATGGCGATCATGGGCATGGCACAACTGGCCGCCGATGCCCGGCAGTGGAACCGGGTCGTCACGCTGCTTGAAGGTCGCAACATCCAACCCGCCGCGGCGCTGCTGGCGCTGGGCAAAGCACACTCGATGGGGCTTGACGCCCCACCAGCTTCGGCGATGGACATGGGATTACAGCCGGTCGACCCGTGGCTTGAGGATGTGCAGGCCAAGTGCGTTTCGGCCGCAACGATTGTCGTCAATGCCCAAATCAACTTCATTGCAGGTCGATACGATCAGGCCGAACGTCTGCTCCGATCGGCTGTGGTCATCGATCCCTCCGACACCGACACGCGACTGGCGCTAGCCACCTTGCTCATGATGCCCGGCAGAGGATCTCCCGAAGAAGCGATGGATCACCTCAACATCGCCCTGTCGCACGACCCCCATGACCTAATGATCCGAACGCAGCACGCGTGGGCGATGTACGTCGCGGGCCACCACGACGAGGCCGCGGCGCAATGGGCTACCATCATCGACGAAGAACCTGCGCACGCGCCGGCACTCTTTCACATCGCGCAGTGGCACGGACAGTCAGGTCGCCCTACCGAGGCGTTAACGTACTACCGTCGATTCATGGCCGTGCCCCGCGACACCGCCTTCAGCGGCACGTTCGAAGGACCGCAACGATCGCAATGGCTGCTGCGGTATGCGATGACCGCCAAGGAAGCGGGCTTTGCCCAGGAAGCCTTGGTCGCAGCCGAGCAAGCCGCGACTCTGACGCCCGGCGACCACGCCGTGCGATTCCTAGCCGGCAATCTGCTGATCAAGTTGAAGCGATTCGAAGAGGCCGTCACGCATCTGGAAGCCGCCGCGGCCGTGCGCCCTACCGATGCACGCACGCTTGCTGCTGCGGGCTATGCCATGTTCAAGATCGGCCAACTCGACGGGGCGGTGCAACGTCTCGACGCCGCCGTGCAAGCCGACCCGAATTTCGCTCTGGGCTGGTATCACCTTGGCACGGTGCACCAGCAACTCGGTCAGCGAGACGAAGCCATCGCCGCGTTCTCGATGGCAGTCCGCCTCAAACCCCGATTCCGCCAGGCGAGGCAGGCGTTGGAAGCATTGCAGCAAGGGCGATAGCGGGGCGCGGCTTCGCCGCGGGAGAGGTGAGCGGGAGAGAAGGCAGGAGCACGCTCCCCTACCAACCGGCCGGCACGCCGTGCTTGCGGGGATCGCTCGCAGGTGCAATGCCCCCGTCAGGGCCAATCACGATGAGTTGTACTTTGCCAACACTCGGTCGCGTCTTGGTGGCGTGGCCGAGCGCTTCCATGGCTTCGATGGTGTCGGTGTCTGTCCAGCCTTCTTCGAACTGCACGACATCGGGCATCCACTGGTGATGGAGACGCGGGGCGGCGACTGCTTCCACGGGCGACATGCCCCGCAGCAGCACATTGAGCATCACCTGCAAGGTGCCGTTGATGATCCGCGGACCGCCCGACGCGCCGGCGATCAGGCGGACATGGTCGCCATCGAGCACGATGGTCGGGGACATGCTGCTCAGCGGCCGCTTGCCCGGCGCTGGCGCGTTGCGATCGCTCTGCACCAACCCGAAGGCGTTGGGCTTACCCGGACGCGTTGAAAAGTCGTCCATCTCGTTGTTGAGCACGATGCCCCACTGCGGCACCGCCACCAAACTGCCGAATGACAAGTTGATCGTCTCGGTACACGACACCGCCCAGCCATCTTCCGTATAGACACAGAAGTGACTCGTGCCTGAGTCGTCCGGCGGCGGAAGCACTCCCGCCTCGCCGGAGGTCCGGGCGCGATCGAGGGGAATCGCCGCTGCTGCTTGGTC
>CAZGFN010000115.1:0-4321 GCA_964524945.1 uncultured Isosphaeraceae bacterium | reverse complement strand
CCCCACTCTTCGCTTGAAGCAATGGCTATGGGCCGCCCAATCGTGACGACTGACGTGCGTGGTTGTCGTGAGACAGTCGTGCCCGGATGCAATGGACTGCTCGTGCCGCCGAGGAATCCTCAAGCGTTGGCAGATGCCATTATTGAACTCTGTAGCGATTCGGATCTTCGAGAGCGGATGGGCGCAGAGAGCCGTCGAATCGCAGTAGATCGATTTGATGCGACCGTGGTCGCAGCCGACATTTGCGATGCCCTGTCACTTTGACGGTTCATCAGCCGAATTGGTATCTTGCTGGAATCTTGGGTACATAGGAGCGTCTTGAAGAGTGGTTACTTGATCGACAAAGTGTGGAGTAGTGGAATGAACACAAGGGATGTCACTTCAAAGAACCTGTCGTTTGAGAGCCATTTTGAATTCGGCCAAAACTGGACCGACTATGCGAAGGGGGTTACCCAAGAGTATCTTGACAGTGCAATCCAGTGCCTGAAAGCACTGTTGGGTGTCGAGTCACTTGATGGGGTGCGAATGTTGGACATCGGCTGCGGAAGTGGCATCCACGCTGTGGCAGCCGCCACTTTGGGTGCTCACGTGACCGCGGTGGATCTTGACCCAAAGTGTGTTAGTGCGACTCAAGCTATGTGTGAGCGATTCAATGTGGCAGATCGGGTCGAGACATGTATACGGTCAGTGTTTGATCTTGAACCAAGTGTCAATGGTGTATACGACCTTGTGTACTCGTGGGGCGTTCTTCATCACACCGGAGCCATGTGGTCTGCAATCGAATCTGCGGCGAAGTGTGTGGCTCCTGAGGGGCACTTTGCCTTGGCGATCTACAGAAGAACAAAGTGTTGTCGCCTCTGGCAACTTGAGAAGAAGATCTACTCAAACCTCCCACGTGTGCTTCAGTTTCCTATGCAGGTTGTCTATACAGCTGCTGTTGACATCATGCAGAGCATCAAGCGTCGACAATTACCAACAACTCTGCATCGCGACTACAAAAAATCGCGTGGCATGAGCCGCTGGCATGATGTCCATGACTGGCTTGGCGGATATCCCTATGAGTCTGCGAGGCCGCGTGAAGTCGATACATTCTTGACCAACCTTGGCTTTGTCAAGGAACGAGGATTCAAAGACTACGACCATCGCGTGGCTTGGGGGTTGTCAGGATCTGGTTGTGCAGAGTATATCTATCGACTAAATGACTACGCTTCGAGCACAACACCTTGAGTGCCCTGAGTCATGCCGTAGGCGAGTGGATGACGTGAATCGAGCTAGGGACATCATAGTAAGCGGAACGTGCGTGATCGTGCTATCGCCTGTGCTGGCTATCTTGTCGTTGTTGATTCTCATGTGCATGGGTCGCCCCATCTTCTTCCGCCAGCAGCGCCCGGGCCGTCATGGCAAGTTGTTCACACTTCTAAAATTTCGCACGATGACCACTAGTGATGGCGACGACGCCGCGAGGTTGAAGGGATTGGGGCGACTGCTTCGTCGAACCAGCTTGGATGAACTTCCCGAACTCTGGAATGTGCTTCGGGGCGACATGAGCCTCGTCGGGCCACGGCCACTGCTTCCGGAGTATCTTGCTCTCTACAACGAGCAGCAGGCTCGCCGGCACGAAGTGCGTCCTGGCATCACCGGCTGGGCACAGGTCAACGGCCGAAATGCGTTGGATTGGCCCGAACGATTCAAATTGGATGTCTGGTACGTCGACAACCGATCGTTTTGGATTGATATGAGGATTCTTGCTATGACACTTGTGCAACTCTTCAAAACCAGTGAAGTGAGCAGCAAAGACCACGTGACGATGAAACTATTCAAGGGGAATAAGTGAGCCAGTCACTGCTAATTTTGGGTGCTGGCGGTCATGGTCGGGTCGTAGCGGACACTGCAGCGATGGCAGGGTGGGGCAAGATCGCGTTCCTTGATGACAACGCAACCGCTTCCAGTGCTACGTGTTGGCCAGTCATTGGCCCCATTGAGTCGTTGGTGGTCAACGCCTGTACATTTGATGCAGCGATTGTCGCTATTGCAGACTGCGCTTGCCGAGAGGCGCTGATGCAGCAACTTGATCAAGCGGGGGTTGCATTGGCCACAGTCATTGCGCCATCAGCTGTGGTGAGTCCACGGGCTAGCATCGCACCGGGCTGCATGATTTTAGCGGGCGCTGTAGTGCAGATCGGGGCGAAGATTGGAGCCGGATGTATCGTCAATACCAGTTCGACGGTCGATCATGACTGCGAGTTGGGACCTTGTGTGCATGTGGCTCCTGGCGCCCATGTAGCTGGCGCAGTGACGATTGGGGCACGTTCGTGGATCGGACTGGGAGCGACAGTCAATGAAAATTTAACGTTGGGTGAGGCGTGCACGGTCGGTGCGAGTGCCGCCGTGGTCACCGATGTTGCCCCTGGGGCGACGGTCATGGGCGTGCCTGCTCGGGCGGTGGTTGAATGAACCTTCCCCCTTGGCCCAGTCACGAACAAGATGAAATCGACGCCGTGGTTGAGGTGCTCAAGAGTGGGCAGACAAACCAGTGGACGGGGGCGACGGTTTCGCAGTTTGAAACCGCCTGTGCTACGAAATTTTCCCTCAACTACTCACTGGCCGTCGCCAATGGCACGGTGGCGCTCGAACTTGCCTTGCGTGGATTGGGCATCGGCAGTGGGGATGACGTGTTGGTGTCAAGTCGGTCCTTTATTGCTTCGGCTTCGATGCCGATGATGGTTGCTGCCCAGCCGGTATTTGCCGATGTAGAGATGCATTCGGGGAATGTCACGGTCGAAACACTTGAGGCTGCCCGAACGCCAAACACACGATGTGCCATCGTGGTGCATCTCTGTGGGTGGCCTTGTGATATGCCGGCCATTATGGAATGGGCACACGAGCACAACATCCTAGTGATCGAGGATTGCGCTCAGTCACATGGAGCAGCGATCGCGGGGAAAAGCCTCGGGTCATTTGGGCACGCGGCGGCGTTTTCGTTTTGTCAAGACAAGATCATGACCACTGGTGGCGAAGGTGGGCTCGTCGCCTTTCGCAATGCTGATACGTACGAACGCGGATGGACGTGGCGCGATCACGGGAAGCATCGCCGCGAAGCAACGACATCACCTCAGTCGCCGACGCCCTTTCGTTGGCTTGCCGCAGAGCTGGGTACGAATCTCCGAATGACCGGCATGCAGGCCGCAATTGGCCTTGTGCAACTCGGCAAACTCGACTCATGGCGGGCACGACGCGAGGCGAATGCAACGGCGCTGCGGCAGACGTTCTCAAAGGTCGATGGGCTCAGTGTCCCCTGGCCTGCCGACGATCTGACGCATGGTTGGTATCAGGCAACCTGCCTAACGAGTGAAGCGATTGATCGCGACGGGGTGCTGGCCCTCCTGCGGGCCGATGGGTGGCCTGTGCGAAGTGGCACCTGCCCCGAGTTGTATCAGGAGCGTGTCTTTGACGGCCTTGCCCCAGTGGACTCATTGGCTGGTGCCGCGGAATTGGGTCGTCGGAGCCTCATACTCCCAGTACACCCGACGTGTAATGTCGAGGATATGGAGCGTTTGGCTAAGGCGATCGAGGGCGCCGTGCGTCTGCATGGCTGAGGCTTCGCGTCGGTAGAATGCTCCCATGATCAAGCTTTGGCTGCAGTCGCAATCGCGACGAACCAAACGGTTCATTATGGTGGCGGTCGACGCGGCCATTATTCCGTGCGGGACGTGGGCTGCCTTTGCGCTTCGGGTGGGGGAGTTTTGGCCGGAGATGTTGGCTCAGCGATGGTGGTTGCTCATCGCCATGCCACTGGTGGGCATTCCGGTATTTGCCTTGGTGGGGATGTACCAACCGATTATCCGATATATCGGCCCATCCTTCATTAAGACCGTGGTCATTGGCACCGCCCTGTCGGCACTCGCCATGCCGTTAATGGTTGTGTTGGTACCGGACGATGTGGGATTTCAACGCACCGCACCGGCCATCTACTTCTTGGTCGTGGCCGGCGCTCTTGGTGGCGTCCGGTCGGCGGCGCGATGGTGGTTTGCAGGCATCAGTCGCACCGGTGAACAGATCATTGTGTATGGAGCGGGGCATGCTGGCGCGCGGCTGGTATCAGCACTAGCGCACGCGGGCGGCCGCGTGGTGGCGGTCGTTGATGATTCACGGTCAGCCCAAGGCAGCACGATTCGGGGGGTGCGCGTCTATAGCCCTGATCGCCTTGCAGAAATTGTCGCTAAGACGCAAGCAACAGATGTGCTGCTGGCCATACCGTCCCTGACGTCGGACCGGCGGCGAGACATCATCGAATCTCTGGTGCAACTTCCGGTGCACGTAC
>CAZGFN010000114.1:0-4346 GCA_964524945.1 uncultured Isosphaeraceae bacterium | reverse complement strand
CGTCGACGCCCCCCACATCTATCGCTTCAAGACTCAGGACACACTGAGTTATGACACCAGCCTCATCGCTGTGCAGATCGCAGCTGATACTGATGCAAGCGGCGTGTGGGCGGCCGCAGGAATCGATCCTGCTACCGCCCAGTACCTGCCAATTAATGGATGGCACCTCGTCACCATGCCGGCCGGACAACGCACACTTGAATACGTTGTGACCGCAGTCGATGTCCTTTCAGCGATGAACGGCGTGTCACTCGCCTCGCCTGTCTTCCTCGATGAGGTCGGCATGCCGATGTTTCCAACGGCAACCATCTTGACGCAATTCAACGAAGGTGTTGACCAGACTAAGGCCAACACGCTCTTTGCATCGCTTGGCACTGGGCAAGTCGTGAAGGGTGCGTGGAATACCCTCGCTCGTTCGTACAAGACACCAACGCTTTCACACAACGGTTTTGATGTGCTCGCGCAGGCCAACGCGCTCGCCGAACGCGGCGACGTACGTTTCGCCGAACCAGACATGATCTACTTCGCCGAGTCTCACATCATTGATGCGCCAGATGATGACGGATTCCCAAACTGCTGGGGCCTCAACAACACAGGACAAAACGGGGGCACGCCCGGCATGGACATGGACTGCCTCGGCGCGTGGGATATCCAGAAAGGCAACCCCAATGTGTACATTCTGATTATCGATAACGGCGTGCAGCAAAATCACCCCGACATCAACCAGGTCACTGGCATGGACTTCACCACCGAAGCCCCCATGAACCCGGACGGCGGCCCCGTGTATAACTGCGACGAACACGGCACGCCTGTCGCTGGCTGTGCGACGGCGCCCATCAATGGCCGCGGTACTGTTGGCACAGCGCCTGGTTGCAGATCAATCTCTGCTCGCTGTTATCTCTCACTCGACGTCCCATTCTGCGCAACCAATGTTGGTGCCACGAGCTGGGTGTCCGATGCCCTTGACTGGGCCATGAGCAATGAAGACATGAGTGGCAATCACCTCGATGTCCGGGTGACCTGCCACAGTTGGAGCACGCCTCAGTCCGCCCCAATGGAAGCGCTCTACGAAATGAGCCGCAATGGCAGCGAATACTTCCTGAGCATGATTCACTTTGGCTCGGCTGGCAACGGCGGAGAGCAAATGGACCCCGACTATCCAGCGGTTAGCTACCCCTCACGACTTCCCACAATCAATTCGATCGCCGCGCTCGACCACAATGGCGACCTTGCAGTGTTTAGTCAGTGGAGCGAAGACCTTGCATTCGCCGCGCCCGGAGAAGGCATCTACACCACCCAACTCGGTGGCGGGTATGACTTCAGCGACGGCACATCGTTTTCGGCTCCCTATGCCGCCGGCGTCGCCGCATTGTTGATGTCTGAGGACATGGGACTCACTGCTATCGAATGTGAGCAAATCCTCTATGCCAGTGCCGTGGACCTTGGCGACGATGGCTTCGACGATCACTTTGGACACGGCTTCGTCAACGCCCTCAATGCCCTTGAAATGCTCAATCAAGGCGGCTGCTGCGTGGGCGATTCCTGCATGGTCGTCAGCGAATCTGACTGTGGCGGTACGTGGCTCGGTTCAGGAACTGACTGCAGCAATAGCCCATGCAACAGTACGCCAGGACCAGACGGCGCATGCTGCCTGGAGGGCGAGTGTTCCATCAGCACCGAACCTGATTGCAGCGGCGCATGGCTCGGAGCAGACACAGATTGCACCGTCATCAACTACTGCACACCAGACAGCGGCTATCGCTTGGTGCCTGATCAGTACGCCACCATCCAAGAGGCAATCAATGCCTCCTCAGATGGCGACACAATCTTGGTTGAACCCGGCACCCATCTTGGTTCGGGCGAAACAGTGCTCAAACTCTACGGGACGTCTGTCACCATCGAAGGTATTGCCGGTGCAGATCGCACCTTTATCGATGGCGAAGGTGCACGACGTGTCGTGACGTGCTCAAGCCACCACGAAGGGGATGTGCTCATCAAGGGCTTCACAATTACTGGCGGGTATAGCACAACGGGCGCTGGCGTCTATTGCGTAGATAGTTCACCAATCTTCACCGACTGCATTATGGACAGCAATGTAGCCACATCACTTGGTGGCGGCGCATACTGCTATCAGAACGATATCAACGCAGTCAGCCCCTCGTTCATCAACTGCACATTTGTAAACAACTCCGCCGAAAACGGTGGTGGTCTGTACAGCTCGGACAGCAACCCATCGCTCGTGAGTTGCACCGTGACCGACAACACCGGCGGCGGCATCTACAACACCGCTGGCGGACCAGTGCTCTCTCGAACCGTACTGTGCCAAAACTCACCCGCTCAACTTGACGGTGATTATGTCGACGGTGGCGGCAACCGCATGATTGACTCATGCCCAGGCTGCTCAGGTGATATTGATGGCGGCACAGATGAACAAGTTGATAGCGATGACCTGCAATGGCTCATCTCCGCGTGGGGCAGCAGCGACGTGCTTGCTGATATCGATGACACCGGCACAGTTGGTGTCGCTGACCTCATCAGTCTGCTCTCACAGTGGGGTGCCTGCAACTGATCTAAGCATCGTGCTTGGCAGGTTAACTCTTGACCTTGAAATCGTCGGGTGATATCGTCGGTGAATCGCTTTCGTCACGATCGTGGCACGGCAAAGAGGACTGAGATGTCACATCGCCTTCCATCTATTCTGGGGTTCACTCTGGCCGCCTTGGGTGTCTGGCCATGCGTGGCAGGCAGCGTGCCAACGGTCACGGACGCTTGTGAAGCGATCAGCGTTGAGGCCTGCACGGTGCAGCAACTCACGCTGATGCCGGGCGAACTGGGCACATGGACGCTTGACCTCACCATCAATGGACACGCTCGCACAATTGAGCTGGTGCCGCACGATGTACGCGGTCCGAACTATGCACTGCTCGTCCACGAAGAAGATGGCTCGATCGTGGAGTATCCCCCGGGCCCAATCACCACGTTTCGTGGCACCGACCCCCGCCACCCGGGCACCCTGGTCGCCATGGGCATGCAAGAGGATGGATTTCGGCTTCATCTTATTGAGCACAATGGCGACCAGTGGTATGCCGAACCACTGTTGCACCGTGCCCGCGGCGCACGCAGCGACGACTACGCCGTATATCTCGGCGACGCAATCATCTCACCACTCAACGAATGCCCGGTAGACGACGGCTGGCGCATCAACCCGCGACTCACGCCCGCCAACACTGTCACGGGTGGTACGCGCGGCCTAATCCGAATCGCTGATATGGCCGTCGATGCAGACTACGAATTTTTCCAGCTGTACGGCTCCATCACAGCCGTCGAGAACCGGATCAATACTGTCATCAACAGCGTCAACCTGCAGTATGAGAGCCAGTGCGGTCTGACGCACCGAATGCAAGCGATCGTTGTGCGAACAAGCAATACCGACCCGTATAGCACAAATGATATTGGCAACCGACTCGATCAGTTACAAGCAGAATGGAACGGAAACAACCACCCTGGTGTTCTACGAGATGTTGTCCACCTTTTTTCGGGCGAGTCCTTTGCCGGCAACACGATCGGCCTGGCATATGTTGGCGTGATCTGTGTGTCCTCATGGCAATACGGTGTTGTTGAATCGGACTGCTGTGGATCGTTTGGTTGCACCACCGATCTCTCGGCCCATGAAATGGGACACAACTGGGACTCTGGCCACTGTGACTGCTGGGGATGGACCATGCATCCGACCCTCGGCTGCGGCAATGAGTTCACTACTGCGTCAATCAATCAGATCACTGCATACGCCAACTCAATCGCCAATTGTCTCGACCCACTGCTGCCCTCCGGATCGTGCTGCGTCGAAACTGCATGCTCCGTTACAGCAGAAACCGACTGCCTCGGCACATGGGGCGGCGCAGGAACAAACTGTTCTGGCGAGCCGTGCGCTCCGATTGGCGCATGCTGCGTGGGAACGACGTGCTCAATTTCCACATCGGCCAACTGCAACGGAACGTGGCTGGGCGAAGGAATAGACTGCGCCGGCAGCCCCTGTGGCGACCCTGACCCATCAGGCGCATGCTGCATCGGCTTTGAGTGTTCCGTCACAACGGAATTCGGATGCAGTGGAACTTGGCTCGGCGACGGCACAACCTGCGCTGGCACGCCTTGCGGCGCACCTGACCCAACAGGTGGCTGCTGCATCAACTTCGATTGCTCAATAACAACACTTGTCGACTGCGGGGGGATATGGCTCGGCGCCGACACCAACTGTTCAGGCCTACCGTGCGGCGAGCCAGATCCACGCGGCGCATGCTGCGAAGATACGTTTTGCTGGGTCGGCACAGCAGCCAACTGCGAAGGAA
>CAZGFN010000113.1:0-4417 GCA_964524945.1 uncultured Isosphaeraceae bacterium | reverse complement strand
ACACAATTGTCCGTGGCCTTGTTTGGGCGATCCCGGTTCTTGGCTTCATTGGAACCGTCATTGGCCTGTCCATTGCCATTGGTGAGTTTGGCAACGTTCTACAATCGGGATCTGGTACGGATGAAATGAAGACACAACTTCAAGAGGTGACAGGCGGCTTGAGCATTGCATTTATTACAACACTTGAGGCCCTTGTTGCTGCCCTTGGCGTGCACCTTCTGTTGACGATGATCGCAAGACAGGAGGAGCAATTCTTGGATGATTGCCGCGAGTACTGTCAGTCCCAACTCGTATCGCACGTTCGGATTACAGTGCCGGATTGGGCCGCACCACCAGCACCCACACGATGAGAACATCTCGCGGCAGCCGAGGAGCAGCCTTCAGCCTGTTCTCTTTCCAAGACCTCCTCACAACCACCATCGGTGTTGTATTGCTGATCCTGTTGGTCTTGGTGCTGGATGTCACTGTCGAAGCGGTAGATGGAGATCATCCACCACCTCTCAGTGACGAGGAATTGCAGAACGAGATTGACAAGAAGAACACACTTCTCGTCATTGCTCGCGATCTGGGAGTGCATGGGACTGCCAAATGGCTCAAGGAGCAAACCAAACGCGACCTCGATGCGGCCCAACAAGGGCTTCGTGATGCCCAAGAAGCCTATGAAGCCTCCCAATATGTCAAGGGAAAGCGAATGCCGGTTCTCAACGCCCTGCATGAAGAGATTTTCCGCATGTCGGCCGAGATCGAAGTTCTGCAAAAGGAGGTCGAAGCATCTTTGCATGATGTCGAGCAGGTGCAGGAACTTCAGGAACTCCGCAACGAACATGGTCGGCTCAGAGAGCAACTTGATGGGCTGCTGGCCAACGACTCTCTCGTCTACATCAAACAAGACGGTTCTGGACACGAACCAATACTCGTCGAGATTGCAGCCGACTGGATCCATATACATGCCCACGGAATCGCACCGGGCATGCCCATGTTTCAGTTTGCAAACCCAGACGTCACCGCAAGATGTGTGTCCGCTGCCAACCTACTTGAACAATTGAGTGACCAACGCCGATACCCGCTGCTACTAGCGCAGCCAAGTGGCGCACGGCCGATACCCGGAGAGGATCGCTCTCCCGCAACCCTGTTGCGAGTTCTGCTGGACACCAAGGGTATTGCCACGGGAACCGATCTTCTTCTGGAAGGCCAAACGACGACACCGAATCAGGTGCCAATTGGGATCGAGAATTGAAGCGACGCAAACCCAACACCACCGATAGTTTGGACATGTTGCTCGATGCGTTGTGCAACATGTTCGGCGGGATCATTTTCGTCGCACTATTGGTGGCCATTATGAGCGGAGAGCGAGGGAACGGGGACGACGGCAGTATTACGAATGATGGGCTGGTTAGAATTGCCAAGGAGCATCAACTGGCCACAATCAACAATCAGATAAGAGAACTGGCCGCCAAAGATCCGATGAGTTGGGACGCAGTGGAGCAGTCGTTTGCATATCAACAGGCGACATCTACTACTAGCAGCCGGGTTGTTTCAGTCACCGAACGAATGAATGCCCGCACTCCACCAGTTGAAATCGCGATCGTGGAGGCAAGGCGAGAGATTGAGAGGCTAGAGCAACTCAAGCAGGCACTGGCCAATGCCAGAGATAACCCCGATACGGAGCCGCTGGAGGATGCGATTGCCCACGAATCAAGCGAGGTTGCTGGCCTTGAACTCCAACTGCAGGCAACTGCTCAACGGCGGATAATTCATGCAAGGCTGGCACTGGAACGCAAAACAGACAAATGGCGGGTGTTCCTTTATCTCAAAGGCAACAAGGCTTGGCTGGTAGTCGCCGACACCAAGAAATTCTCTTTTGATCCCTCCGAATGCGATCAAAGAGATGTTACATATCGTGAAACAACTGATTTGTTAGGCGACCCAGTTGATATTGTGTTTACACCTCGGCCGACGGGCGGCTTTGTTGTGACCGATAGGGTCCGCCACCATCCCCGGTTTACTGAGTTGGTTCAAAAGTATCCACAATACCGCTACTTTATCGATATGACCGTCGATTCCGACGCGCACACTACGTTCTCGCTGCTCAAGGAAGCATTCTTGGAATGCGGCTACAAGTACAATATTAATTTCAGTGACGGCGTCACGAGCATGACCTTCGTATATGGCAACGTTGCTCCAACAACTCAGTAGCAATGAACTTATCGCTGAATCCGAACGTACCTCTTGCCATCCAATTTCAGATGGTCTTCGCCCACAGCCCATGTGACGCTCGCGGGGAGTGGCCGCCGAGCAACCATTACCCGAACATTACCACCGTCTAGCTGCAACTGGAGTTCTCGCTTCAGCCGCCCCTTCCGAAAGATGGGGTTACTTCCAACAACCAGTTGATTCCCATCAGCCGTCCAATCCAGTCGAGTACGAATCGGCATGCCACGGCCATTCTTGCCAGAACCGTAGTAGCGAACAAACTCAAGCAGTCCATCACCGGCGATCAACAAATACCCCGTGTCATAGCCACCGGGCGCCAGATCCGGCGTGCGTGACCCGTCCACCTGCTTCCATATACCGACGAGCGGCACAGCCAGAGGCGGCAACTTAGTCAAGTCAAGTCGGAGATCGTCCAGATCGACTTTGGCACCTTCTGGCGTCGGGGGAAGCACGCCATCTGGAGAATCTTCCAATTCTCGTTCAATAATCGCGATCCGCTCATTCAACACAACTACTTCATCAAGGTAAGGCGGAGTTGCGTTGCCGTTCTCGCCGTCGCCTGAAACCCCGGTCCCGCCGGGCGTTCCGCCGGCTTCATCTCCAACTACCGAGCCACTCTCCGCGCCGTCACCGTGAGGTGTTCCTCCCGTTGATTCACCGGTAGGTTTCTCAGCACCCTCGCTCCCGCCCGAAACTGACCCGCCATCGCTTTTGCCGTCGCCTGAAACCCCGGTCCCGCCAGACGCTCCGCCGGCTTCATCTCCAACTACCGAGCCACTCTCCGCGCCGTCACCGTGAGGTGTTCCTCCCGTTGATTCACCGGTAGGTTTCTCAGCACCCTCGCTCCCGCCCGAAACGGATCCGCCATCGCCGTCACTGGTATCGTCAGTGCTTTCGCCGAGTGCCATCGGTTCACTTGACAATGCCGCAACCATAGTTGCGATTCTTGAAGCACCATATTCAATTCGCATTGTCCCCAGGTCACCCCATAGCGGCCCATACGAATTCCGCACAAACCAGATGCCCTCTGCTCCCTGCCCATCATCCCACCCGGTGATGACGACAGCATGCCCGTAGGCCGGTGTTGATAGATTGTGATTGTTGTACACACCACCTGTGTACAAAATGAATGGCAGGTCAACCATGACATCGGCCATCACTGGACCATACTGCCTAATCGCTCGCTTGATCTTATCGGCTGAGGCCGGCGAATCAGGATACGACACAATCCCCCAGTCGGCCAGCGGCGGCAATGGTGTGCCACTGCAACTGCATTCCCCTTGTGTGCCAGCGTAGGGCGCACGGTGTTCTTCAATGCCACCGCCGGTATTTCCGCAGGAATCCGATCGGTTCACAAAGTACGCAAAGGCGATATGACCACCAGCATTGCAGCCCCAACCGTGAGTGTTGCAATCCACCAGCCACTGCTCGGATAAATCGGGCAAATCCAAGCCAGCGATTGCATGGACTGACTCGGCTACTCCACACGACGCAAATGCCCAGCACGATCCACAATCCTCCTGATTGCGAATCGGCCCAACCACACCACCTTCATCACGCCAATCAAAGCGTTGGGGCAGCGGTTCTTCTGAGGTGGGCTCCGCCGCAGGCATGTCATCCCAGTTGTCTGGCGGTTCATAGCCGCCAAATCCGGGTGGCAGCACATCGGCGGCGACATCAACGTCAGGGCGTGGCTGATAATCGAATGTCCAGCCCTCATCTCGGCTGCGTCGCTCAAGTTCTTCGAGAACATCGGACTCCGTTGGCGGAGGCAGCGGTTTGGGCTTCTCGTCTTGCGAACAACCCCAAGCCGACAGGCAGCCTACAAAGAGCAATATCCAACAGAGATCCCGGGTCACTCCAGTGGCGACACTGATCTCCGCCATGTTTCGGCGATGAGTCAGACACTTCACATGGATGATCATATCAGACGGAATCATTAAGAGGTTCATGGGCATACTGCTGCCGAGTCGCATATCACCAAGCCACACCATTGCCATAATTGGCTGAAGATTTTCAATTGCCGCACACTCGATGCCGAATGCCAATGATCAGGAACAGCGTCACAGATGCACCGGGGAGACACAGACCGCTTGAATCAAGAAGGCAAGAAGTGAGTTTCATCATCCTTGTCGCTGCGTTTTAGTTCAGTGTTCCCATCTTCGTGAATACGGAGGTGCTGTGGGGTGGTGGGGGATTCAGG
>CAZGFN010000112.1:0-4437 GCA_964524945.1 uncultured Isosphaeraceae bacterium | reverse complement strand
GACAGAATCAGCACGCCCCGCGTGGTTCGTGCGCAAACAAGTTGCAAGCGAGCAGATTCTAAGGGGCAGCCTCAGATTCCGGACACCCACCAATTTTCCTGCTCAAGGGGGCTGGGGTGTTCAATCATCATGAGCCGTGATGTCAGCCGGGGAATGCCGTGATGAACATCTTGAGAGAGGCGATCAGCAGGACGACCGCTAGCAGGAGCCGAATTCCATCGCCTGGGAGTTTCTTGGCGCCTAGACCAGAGCCGATCAGGCCTCCAGCAACCGCGGCGATGATGAAGTACCCCAAGGCGGGCGGCAGCGTCGGCGCGTCTGTGATCACGCCGCCCAGGCCTGCGATGGAATTAACCAATACAAATACGACCGTGGCGGCCGCAGTTCGCTGCGGGCTTGCCCAGTTGGTCAGCAGCAATAGTGGGGAAAGAAAAATGCCTCCGCCGGTTCCGGTCAGCCCAGCGAGCAATCCAATCGACCCTCCGGTCGCAATGGCGATTGATGTGGTAGGCAACTGCGGGGTTCGGGTGGCGTTGGTGTTGAGGGCGTGCGGTTTGCGTGATGCACGCACTCGCAAGATCAGCACTACTGCGGCGTATAGAAGCACGAGTCCGATGAGTGGTTTGAATACCATCGGGGGGAGATTCCACAGACCGCCGATGAATGCCAACGGGACCGCTGCGACGGCGAACGGCCAGAATGTGCGCCAGTCAAAGTGACCAGCCCTGATGAATTGCCAACTTCCGATCGCGCTAACGAAGATGTTGAGCGTTAGCGCCACGGCTTTCATTTCTTCTTGCGGCATCGCCGTCAGGAGTGCCAGAACGGCGAGGTACCCCGATGCGCCACCGTGACCGACTGAGGAATACAGAATGCCAATGATAAAAATGGCTGCTGTGAGTACTATCACGGTGATCATCATGTCAATGGTAGTTGTTGCTGCAAGGTGATCGAACACGACTTGGTCTGCTCAGGATGTGTCGACTACCATCGCAAACTTCGATGGATCGACCTTAGGACCCAATCACGATGCCCTTTGAGTGGATGGCACATCCAATCCGTGAACAGCCGATCAAGGGCGCATTGGCCTCGATGCTGGTGCTCGCATGCGGTGTATTGGTCGCGCTTGCGGTGGGGGGCCCACAGACAGGCCCGCTCGCAGGTGGCGGGGCCATTCTCTTTCAGCTGCTGATTCTCAACCGCTTTTTCTTGCCCAGCCGCTACAGGATCGATGCCAACGGAATTGCTGTGCGATACCCAATGAGGGCGAAGTCGATGAGGTGGTCGGAAGTGGCTCGCTTTCGCCACGATCAGGTTGGTGGCTACGTTTCGCCACGGAGAAGAGGCGGCGCATTGGATTCCCGGGGCATCAGTTTGCTTTTTGCCGGCCATGGGGCGGAGATCGTGGAACTGATTCAGGGCGGCATGAAGGCCAACAAGCCAGATTCTGCGGCAGATTCTGGACACCCACCCGATACCACGGCCACGTGAGCGGGTCTGCTTCCGCTACCATCACGACTTCGATGCGAGAGCGACTACCGATCAATATATGTTCTTGTGCGACAGCATTTTGCGTGAACAGGGCCGCCTCGACGGCGAATCCTGTGACGCAAGCGCTTGTGACATCAAGAGATAAATCTACTGGTGGTCGAGTTGGGGTTGTGTTGTGAGCTGGCAGGACGGATTTCGCCATGCCTTTGCTGTCGATAAACCTGGCCCCTCATCGCCGACGGACCGGCAAGTTGAACTGGTAGACACCCTGTGCAAGGCGGTCGTCAGACGCAAATTGGTGACGCCAGCGATCATGACGCTGCAGATGTGCCGGCCGCTGAATTTCGTCGCGGCCCAAGCCATGCACTTCTTTCGGCCCATCGCCTCGGTCGTGCTCGATGGCCAAGCAATCAAAGAGTTGGCCACATTTCTTGAGCATCGGGGGTCGGTCGAGTACCTTTGCCGCCGCTTGGAGCATTGGGACCGCATTGGTCCCGATTCCAATGACCCAGTAGGAGCCCCAGATGCCCAGTCCGCCCCCGCGGATGAGGGTGACGGACCATCCGATGTCGCACACGATCGATCCTGAAAAGATCAAGGTCATCCTTGCAACCGATTGCGGGAGCACGACCACCAAGGCCATTCTCATCGAGTACGTCGATGGCGAATACCGACAGACCCAACGCGGCGAAGCGCCTACGACCGTCGAGAAGCCATTCGCTGACGTCACGGCGGGTGTGCTCAACAGTGTTTCGGAAATCGGCGAACTCGCCGGGCGTCGACTCGTTGATGACAACGGCCGCATCATCTCGCCTGCAACCGATACGCAGGGCTGCGACATCTACATCTCGACATCCTCCGCAGGCGGTGGTTTGCAGATGATGGTCGCGGGCGTCATCGCCGAAATGACCGCCGCAAGCGCCAAACGCGCCGCCCTCGGTGCCGGTTCCATCGTGATGGATGTCATCGCAGCCAACGATGGTCGCCGCCCCCATGACCAGATCCAGCGTATTCGGGACCTGCGACCCGACATGATTCTCATCTCCGGCGGCACGGACGGCGGCACCGCCGACAAGGTCGTACAGATTGCCGAACTCATCGCCCCAGCGAAACCCCAGCCGCGGTTCGGTAGCAACTACGAGATGCCTATCATTTACGCGGGCAACAAAGATGCTCGCGACGCGGTGAGCGATGTCTTTGGCGAGGAAGGCTTTGATCTACAGATTGTTGACAATCTGCGGCCCGTGCTGGAGCGAGAAAATCTCGGTCCGGCCCGCGATAAGATTCACGACATCTTCCTTGAACATGTAATGGCCCAAGCGCCCGGGTATGAAAAACTCATGGAATGGACCGGCGCGCCGATCATGCCCACCCCTGGCGCTGTGGGTGACATCCTGCAGACCGTCGCGAGAATCCAAGATATCAATGTCGTCGGCGTCGACATCGGCGGCGCCACGACGGACGTGTTCAGCGTCTTTGATAACACTTTCAATCGTACGGTCAGCGCCAATCTCGGGATGAGCTACTCCATCTCGAATGTGTGCGCCGAGGCGACGATGCCAAACGTGCTGCGGTGGGTACCATTTGACATGGACGAGCGGGAACTCCGGAACCATGTGAAGAACAAGATGATCCGGCCGACCACTATTCCCCAGACACGCGAAGCATTGATGTTTGAGCAGGCCGTCGCGCGTGAAGCACTGCGGCTGGCTTACAAGCAGCACAAGGAATTCGCCACGACCCTCAAGGGCGTGCAGCAGCAGCGAACGGTCGGCGACACCTTTAGTCAGCAAACCGGCGGCATGACCATCGTTAACAATATGAAACTTGACCTGCTTGTGGCATCTGGCGGTGTGCTGAGTCATGCTCCACGCATGCACCAGACGGCCATGCTGCTCATTGATGCCTTTGAGCCCGAGGGCGTCACGATGCTGGCCAAGGATTCCATCTTCATGATGCCGCACCTAGGTGTGCTGGCAAGCGTGCACCCCAAGGCCGCCGAGCAGGTATTCGATCGTGACTGTCTGGTCTATCTGGGCACATGTGTGTGCGCCGCGGGTACGCCAAAGTTCGGGAAGACGTGCTTCAAGTACGAACTCAGCGGCGATTGCGTCGAGTCCGGTGAGATTATCGGAGGCGAACTCAAACTCATCGAGATGGGTATGGACGACCGCGCGACCATCACGATCACGCCGGGTCGAGGCATCGATCTGGGCGAGGGACCGGGCAAGAAACTCGAACGCGAAGTTCGAGGTGGTACCGTCGGGCTCATTCTTGATGGACGCGGTCGACCGCTTACCCTTCCTGAAGATCGAGCCGCCTGCCAGAAGACCGTGCAGGGTTGGGTCGACTCGCTCGATGTCTATGCCCAAGAGAAGGAGCCGGTCGCCGTTTGAACGGCGCGGAGCACACCGATGGCCAAGGCCTATACACCTGGATTGCTGGTGACCCGCCACAAGAAGCACCGCTGCATACGGCGGCTTCCGATTGCAGGCGAGGTCAAGGTATCCGTGGGCGACACAGTCTTGGCCGATGACGTGGTCGCCGAGACCAGTCTGCCCGGTGACATCAACCCGATCAACCTTGCCAACATGATGTCGCTTCCCCCCAAGGATGTCGTTGAGTGCATGCTCAAGAAGGAAGGCGATCCGATCTCTAAGGATGAGCCACTTGCCAGGAGCAAGGGCATGTTCGGAATGTTCCGGACGATTGCGCACTGCCGCTACGAGGGCACCGTCGAAACAATCTCACCGGTCACTGGCCAGGTCATCATTCGCGGAGCGCCCCTTCCGGTAGAAGTGCGAGCGTACGTGGGTGGCCAAGTCGTTTCAGTCAGAGAACACGAAGGTTGTGAGATCGAAGCTGACGTCGCGTATGTGCAGGGCATCTTCGGTGTGGGCGGCGAGACGCACGGTCGCATCATGATGGCCTGCGATTCGCACGATC
>CAZGFN010000111.1:0-4456 GCA_964524945.1 uncultured Isosphaeraceae bacterium | reverse complement strand
CGGGGGCAACCACGTCAGGTTTCCGCACACCCTGCATATTTGGTCCCCAGCCGCTATAAGGCTGAAGTTCCAGGGTATCCCAGGCAACTGCACCTACTGTGAGAACGTCAGCCATGTTTGCCGGCACTCCGATGCTGGCAGCAGGATTAGAATATTGCAGTGAGCCGCTGCCCCAGATCCTGGTGTCGTAGATGGCTTCTCCACCGGAGTAGTGCTTGATGGAGTATCCGTAACGCCTACTGGTAGCACCACTGTGAGTGAGACTCATGGACTCTAGGGCTAGCTCACCGTTACCCTGTGGGCCCTCGGAACAGGCCACTAGTGTCGGTACACCGTCGTTGAGAGCCTCCATGTCAAATATGCAGAGGTCTAGGTCGGTTCCCGCGTCGTTCCAGGTGAGAAGCAAGTCCGCTGACCCGCCGGGCGACATGCGGAACTCATTGAACTCCGTCGACGGGGGGTTCAACTCCACCCAACTGTCAAGATCGTTGTCTACCGTGGTGCCCACATGGTGACGTTTGGCTGAGTTGCCAGCTGCCACCACCCAGGTAATGCCGCCGTCGATGGCACGCTGGATGTGCTCTGAGCTGAAGTGGGTACCGTCCATTGGGCCGTCTGTCCATTCAAGCGACATACTGACCACGTCGACCTCATTTTCGAGTAACCAAGTAACCATTTCGTCCATCAGGGGATCGGCGAACGTAACCAATACCAGTTCGGCCCCGGGTGCCACGTCGTGGATGATTTCAGCCATCTGGGTGCCATGGTCAGTCCCCGTATCAAGGGTGCCGGTAAGGCTGAAACCGACCACCTCTATGCCTGTTGGAAGTTCATCGGCCGGTACGTCTTCCCAGCCATCAAACCCCATGTCCAGGATTGCTACCTTTGTGCCAGCCCCCGTGTGGCCAGCGGCCTGCCAATCGGCCACCCCGATTCCAGCCAAACCTTCAGAGGAGACAGCTAGGGAGCGTCGGCTAGATTCAGCATCTGACGTTTCAACGGTGGTGCGACGCCCATGAACGGGTTCTGGTGACGCTGGCAACCTCGTGAACGCGACAATACCCAGGGTAGTTGTAGCGAGCAGGCAGATACCTTTCGCTACGAACATGGAGTACCGCATTGGGGCGACCGTATCCTCCCGATTCCCTATTCCCTGTGAGCGGGGAGCCGTAGACTCGTGGTCTCTGTAGAAGGCACTCACCCAAGGAGAACACCCGCCATCATCACGTCTGTCTCAACTACTGAACAACGTGTCGCCGTCCTAGTCCCCTGCCGGGATGAGGAAGCGACCGTCAGCGACGTTGTGGCAGGTTTCTCGGTTTCACTTCCCGGGTGCACAGTCCACGTCTACGACAACGGCTCAGTCGATGCCACCGCAGAGCGGGCTGCCGAGGCCGGTGCCGTAGTGCGTATCGAGGAGAATCCAGGCAAGGGAGGTGTGGTGCGTCGTATGTTTGCCGAGATCGACGCCGACGTATACGTCGTGGTCGATGGCGATGGTACATACGATTCAGGACAGGCCCCCATGTTGGTAGAGCACCTCGTCTCTGGTGGGCTTGACATGGTTGTAGGAACTCGTGCCGGCATCAGAGCCGATGCAGGCCGTGTCGGCCACGCCCTCGGCAACCGTATGTTCAACCGGTTGTACAGGATCTTGTTTGGTATCGGCTTTACCGACATCCTCTCTGGCTACCGGGTGCTGTCCCGTCGGTTCGTAAAGAGCTTCCCGGCGGTGTCATCAGGTTTCGAAATCGAGACCGAGATATCGGTACATGCATCGCAACTACGCTTGCCCACGGCAGAGGTCGAGGTCTCTTACGGCGTCCGCGCCGATGGCTCCTCCAGCAAACTACGCACAGTGGCAGACGGCACCAACATCCTCCGCGCCATGCTGGTGTTGCTAAAGGAATATCGCCCACTGGCATTCTTCGGCTGGATGGCGGGCATCTTGTTTTCTGCCGCTCTGGCATTGATTGCACCCCTAGTGGTCACCTTCGTTCAGACGGGTCTGGTTCCGCGACTGCCTACAGCCGTGCTTGCAACCGGGCTGGCAGTTGTAGGGCTGTTATCAGTAGCTGCAGGGCTGATCCTGGACTCCGTAGCCAAGGGACGCCTTGAGGTCAAGCGGTTGGCCTATCTGCAGAGCCACTAACTGTCGTGTGAGGACACCTACGATGCGATTCATGCACGCCTCGGTGTCCCGGATTGTGGCAATGGCCCTCTTTGTGATGGTGCTTCTGCCAAGCGGTGCCAGCGCTGCTGGGCCAAGCATCGTGATCTCTGGAAGTGGCTGGGGTCACGGAGTCGGCCTCAGCCAATACGGAGCTAAAGCTATGGCTGCTGATGGTGTGACTTACAAGGCAATTCTGAACAGCTATTTCACTGGCGCGACCGTCGTGCCCATTGAGTCATTCAAGGGAGGATCTTTTGTTGTTGCAGACCCAGAGCCCCTCTGGATAGGACTCCTCCAGGACCAGAGTGGCCTTACGTTCGAAGTTTCAGGTGACGCTGCCTCGCTCTGCTTTGACGATTCGGGACTCTGCTCCCGAACCGCACAGTCGGGAGAGGTTTGGCGTTTTGGCCCTGACCTGTCTGGCGGCTGTGTGTTTCAACGGCCGACGGGAGTTGGAACTTTCTTTTCTGTCGGCTATTCCGGCCCATGTAACGCGTCTGTGCGACCAGTGTCGAACTCGACGGTCATCACGATTCCCTATAAGGCGCGGTCTTACCGAAATGGCACCCTCAAGTTTCTCCAAGCTGGCACAGCGGGTCACCTCCACGCGGTGTTTGAGATCGGAGTGGAGGCATACCTTTCAGGCCTCTCCGAGGTACCTGAGTCCTGGATGCCGGCTGCATTGGAGGCACAAGTCGTAACGCTCCGCTCTGCCACCTATTGGAGCCTGTTGGAGGGCGGTCCTGCAGATGACTTCGCTGCGGCGGTGAAGGATGACTGCTACTGCCACCTTCGCGATGGTTCACCGAACCCAGTATTTCGCGGTGCCACTGGAGAAGACACACACCCGAAGTGGGTTAGCGCTGTCAACTCTACGGCGAACCTAGTGATGCGTACCAATGATGGCTTGGCCCGTGGCATGTACTCATCTTCTTCAGGTGGGATGACCGAGAACTATGCAGACGTGTTCGGTCCACCCGCGTACCCTTACTTGAAATCGGTCCCAGACAGTGCTGCTTTTTCCGACTCAGCGGCCAACCCTCATTCCAGTTGGATGGCCAGCTACCTCCAGGCCACACTGGCAGAGGCATTCGGACTTTCTTGGGTGTCGAACGTGTCTGTAGTGGCAAGAAACACTTCAGGTAGTGCTGGAACCGTGCGTATTGACGGCATCATTGACGGACGTCCGGCTGAGAAGAATGTGACTGGAGTGGGTTTCCGGTCGATGCTGAGCCTTCGTTCCACAACCTTTGAAGTATCGGTCACCCCACGCTTTGATGATGTGGCAGTCGACAGCCTCTTTGCTGGAGAGGTACTCGGACTTGCGGAGTCCGGCATCACAAGTGGTTGCACGTATTCCTTGTTTTGCCCCCATGACACAGTGACGCGTGGACAGATGGCAGCCTTCTTGGTCAAAGCTCTAGGCCTACCTGCAGCTACCGGCAATTCATTTACCGACGACGATGCCTCCTACTTCGAGGCTGACATTGAGGCATTGAGGGCGAGTGGAATAACGGCGGGTTGCACGGAGACGACCTACTGCCCTGATCGATCGGTGACAAGGGCAGAGATGGCCGCCTTTCTGGTTCGTGGGTTCAACCTGGATGGAGCTGTCACCAACACCTTTGTAGACGACGATGGCTCATTCTTCGAGAGTGACATAGAGGCTCTCGTGGCGAGCGGAGTAACAAGCGGCTGCCTAACCACCAGTTATTGCCCGGAGGCACCGGTCACCAGAGAGCAGATGGCGGCCTTTCTCATCCGAGCGTTGGCAGTCACGTGACTGATCCAGGAACGAGATCGACCCCTATTCGCGCACCCGGTGATCGATTCCTACTCGTACTGTTGGTCATTCTCATTGTCGGGGTTCCGACGGTTTTCCTCCGCACGACGTTCACCACCTTCGATATTCCCCAACTCACGCTTCTCTGGGTACTGGCGGTCTCTGTAGCAATTATCAGGGTGTACCGTGCTGTCGTGGCTGGCGTAGTGGAGCGTGGGCCCCGCGTGCTGACCGTTGCCTCGGTGGCCTTCCTGTTCGCCCTTGTGCTTACCTCGGTGCTCTCGGATCAGCCGTGGGTGGCCTTCACGGGCCTCACGGTGCGTGGGGCAGGGGCGATCACCTACGGACTGTGCCTGGTGTTGATGCACTCCGTTTATCAACTGGGCCGTCGTCGGTCGCTACGGCCCGTCGTGTCGGCCTTCGTGGTAGCCCATGCGCTTGTGGTGATATATGCACTGCTCCAAGCGTACGGGTTGGACCCATTTTCTTGGGGCGCTGGC
>CAZGFN010000110.1:0-4480 GCA_964524945.1 uncultured Isosphaeraceae bacterium | reverse complement strand
GCCTCTGCAATCTGATCGACGGCCAGAAGCGTTGTATCCCGGACTGCACGCTGCGTTGCAAGCCATGACTGCAAGACGCTGATGAATTCTGGATTGGTGGTTTCTGATGCTTGATATGTATTGGAAAGCGAGTTAATGCCGGCTTGGGCGATACTTCTCTTTGCAAGCCGCCGATCGATGTCATGTTTCCATTGGACAATCAATGGCGTGACCGAAAGTTCTTGTTCCGTGGTCAATGGCGGCGACAAGCGGGCGAGGAGGTCTTCGAGGTGAATACACTCACCCGAGAGTTGGCCCCGAGCAAGCAGGCGCCGTCGCTGCAGATCTGCCCGCACATCGACCCAGTGTGAAGCTTCCTCCGTTGAGAGGATCATCAACAAGTTTGCTTCCAGCACGTCGGCCAGTTGATTGCGTCGGAGCTGCATCTGGCCTTCTGCACGAGCGAGGAGATCCGGGTTGTGCTGTGGAGCGGCATTGAACGCATTCCTTGCGTGGTCCAATGCCTTTGTTGCTTCGTCTCTGACATCACGGGCCTTCTGGAGTTCAGAATCACTTGGCGATCGCAAGCGTGTGGCCCGGTAGGTCGACCATGCTTCGTTGTTCTTGCTCCGGGCGGAGTCGAGATGTGCTTTGGCGGCTCTCGATGCAGGTGTGCCAACATGCAATGCTTCGGTATTGGTGCTGTCATAGGTCTTCTGTGCGACTGTCCAGTCCCGGTCGTAGTCCTCCAGTAGCTGCAGGATGACTCGTTGTCGCGTGCGATCCTCGATGTCGAGAGACTCGATGATTCTGGCAGAATCGGAGACGAGATAGGCTCGGTGCGTCGGGTTGACCGATGTTGCGCCAACGCACTTAGCCGTCAAGGCCGCGAGGCATAGCAGCGCGATCATTGGGTACACGTTGAAGGCACGAGTGGACATTTGGTCATTGTAGGAATCTTTAGGCCCCATTGACTATCTGCCCACTGCTAAATCGAAGATTGACAATTCCCTCAGAATTCACGTCGTGTGTTGTCGTAACGCCATCAGGCCAATCAACAGTGATGACGGTCTTGATGTCCGGAACTGCAAAGTGCACCTGAGCGGCGGAAAACCCTTGGAAGTCGGTTTCAGGGAGCATCCAGCGAGTCTGAATCCCATTGGGTCCTTGTGTGGAGATACGCGCCCCGAGGCCACGCGGATTACCGCTGTCAGGACGATCGTCATGGAGCTGCACAACCATGGTCTGCATCCGAGAGGTGCTTCGATTTTCAATGACTTGTACTGGACCGCACCGCTGAGCCGACACCATGTCAAGATCACCGTCGCCGTCGAGGTCACCAAAAGCGGCGGCTCGGTGTTCTGCCCGTTGTTCCAACCAAGAGCCTTCAGTCGGTTGCAATGGCCGAAATCGCATGCCGTCGCGTAGTAGAAGGAGCGGTGATTGCTTCCACGAACTGTTCATTGTTCGTGGCGTTGCATTTGGATAGACGTGACCATTGAAGACAATCAGGTCTTCGTCACCGTCGAGATCAAAATCGATGAAGCGCGACGTCCAGCCAAGAAGCGTGCGACTGGGTGAGCCAATGGCCATGGCATTGGTACGGTCGACGAATGTGGTGCCTTCGAGAGACAGCAGTGTGTTGGTGTCACTCGAAAAGTTGGAAGAGAACACATCGGGCGTTCCGGTGCCATCGACATCAGCGATGGCCAGTCCCATGGTGGCTTGGGTGGCGCCAGACATGTTGGTAGCAAAGCCACGAACGTGGGCAACGTCATGTAATCGCAGTGGGGATGTGGAGTCGAAGATCAACAGGTGATTGGCCATGCCGTCATTGCCAACCAGTACTTCAGCGGTGCCGTCTCGTTCCAAGTCAAGGATGGTCGCGTTGAGGCCATAGGCTGCGGGAATGTCAGCCAGTGTGCTGGATGTTGTGGCGTCGATGAAGGTGCCATCTCCATTGTTGAGTAGCAGTCGGTCACCCTGTGGCGGTAAACCCGTTGGACCGGCGATGACCTGTTCTCCCCGAAACGACACCGGAGGAATTGGTGGAGCACCAAAGTCCCACGCAATATATCGCGTGATGTAGAGATCTAAGTCGCCATCACCATCGATGTCGCCAGGTGCGGCGCCCGTGGACCAGCCATCGACGCGCACGCCTGCGTCGCTGGTGATATCGACAAAGTGGCCGTGCCCGTCATTGCGTAGGAGGTGATCTTCGCCAATGCACGTGACGTAGAGGTCCTCGTCTCCATCACCCTCTAGATCAAAGGCTGTTGCAGATGTGGCCCACGCATGCAGATCGATGCCGCTGTGGGGTGTTACGTCCTTGAATTGCAGTGTGCCAGTTTCGGACAGTTGATTGGAAAAGAGACGCGACCCGGGCCCGGCTTTGGGCGCGGTCATGGTGGCGCCATTGGCCACGAAGATGTCTAGATCGCCATCGCTATCAGCATGAAAGAGCGTGATGCCTGGGCCGTTGACCTCGACGATCTGGGTTGGTGTTGGCTCACCGCACGTGGTGGTGAAATGTGGACCGGTTTGATCGGTGACATCGATCAATTCGAACGCGGGCGCTTCTGCACGATGCTGTACATCCGGCTTGCGATGGCAGGATGATAGGGTGATTACCACTCCGATTGTCAGGAGTACTTTCATCTCGGGCGATCTCGATTTGCATCAACAGCTTTTTGAGCAGACTTTCCCGCAGCGTCGGCGGCGTTGGCCTCATGTTCCAAGCCAAGTCGGCGCAGCACCCGCGCGAGGTTGTAGTAGGCTTCGTAGAGAGAAGGGTCGAGCAAGACGGCTTCTTCCAGCATCATCGCAGCGTCGCGAAGATCACCATTTCGTGCTTGCACGACTTCCGCGCGGCGGGCGAGTGCTTTGGCAACGCCGCCTTGACGATCTGGGAGTGAGCGTTGCAGTTCGATGGCACGAAGCAGGTGCGCGTCGGCATCGTCGACTCGTCCAGACTCAAGGGCGATGACACCAAGCGCAAAGTGCGAGTCTCCTTCATTGGGCTGCATGAGGAGGTGGTGTTCAAAAGCCGTCTGGCTGGCAGTTAGGTCACCAGTGTGATAGAGCGCCCATCCCAGAAAGTGATGAGCGGGTGGATAGGGTGGTGCTGCTTGGCACGCTCGGTCGAACCACTCTGCCGCTGGAATGTAGGACCGTTCCCAGTGATGGGCCAGACCCATCAGAAAGAGTGCGCGACTGTCTTGATGGCCGCCATCAATTATCTGTCGAAGGCGGATCCGAGCAGCCCCGGGCTCGCCTGCGAGCATGAGCTGATAGTGAGCTCGGAGGTCACCTTCTAGGGGGGGAGTGCTCACAGGGGGCGGTACCGGGGCCTCGCATGCCCCAATATGGAGGCTCATCATGGCCAGAATCATCAGAACGGGCTTTCGGCACCGTCCTAAGCGTGGTACCGTGGACTCGTGTGGGGAATAGGAGTGGAGAGGCATGACGAACTTCAGGATAGTCCTGCTGGTCGGTGGGGCGTGCGTCACATCGATGACGATGGCCCTGGGGACCACATTGCAGCCTCGAATGGGGGATCCTCTCTTGGGACTCACCTCGCAGCAGTTGGAGTCATTCCTGCTGGGGCGTGATGCCTTTGAGCGAAATATCTCGGTTGAGGAGGGGCTTGGTCCAGTCTTCAATCAGACCTCGTGCGCTTCATGCCACAACAATCCCGTTGGTGGGCCAGGTGCTCAACAGGTGACCCGGTTCGGACGCCTTGATAAGAAGGGTGGATTCGATCCCCTCGCCTCGCTCGGGGGGTCACTGCTCAATGTCAACGCCATCAGCGACGATTGCCTCGATGAGATTCCGGCCATAGCCAACGTGACTTCACTTCGAGTCACGCCCGGTGCGCTTGGGTATGGATTGATCGAAGCGATTCCAGACGATCAATTTGTTGCGGTATCAGATGCGCAGGCCGCAAGTGTTCGCGGCGATGTGCGATGGGTGGAACCGCTGGAGTCTCCGGGCACGACGATGGTCGGCCGTTTCGGATGGAAAGCGCAGGTCGGCACCATTCTGACATTTAGCGCTGATGCATCCAATCAGGAACTTGGCTTTACGACTCGCTTGCTCCCCAATGACAACCCTCCGAAGGGTGACTTGGAGTTGCTGCTGGAGTGCGACATGGTGGCGGATCCTGAAGACGTAGCCGACGCAGGTGGCGTGGAATACCTTGATCGGGTCACGATCTTTCAGCGACTGCTCGCCCCGCCTCCACAGACACCGCCCGCGGGAATGGCCGGCGAAACGATCTTCACCAACATCGGATGCACCTCGTGTCACCACGCTACGTACGTGACAGGCGATGGAGCATTGCTCGAAGAGGTGCTGCGAAACCAAACGATTCATCCCTACGGGGACTTCCTGCTGCACGATATGGGGCAAGCGGCCGACGGCATTGCAGATGGTCCAGCAGGCGTGCGGCAACTTCGCACGCCGCCACTGTGGGGTCTGCGAACTCGTAATCCGATGTGGC
>CAZGFN010000109.1:0-4629 GCA_964524945.1 uncultured Isosphaeraceae bacterium | reverse complement strand
CGGACGGAACCGACGTTGTGCGAATTGCCGGCCTGGGCGAGGGATGCCTGCCCGACATCGATCGTGACGGCCAGGCCAATGCCGACAACCTGATGTAGCTCATCTAAGGATGTTGGATCGGTGTACGAAGCGCCGTAGTCAGGTGTGCTAAGGACACAATTCCTTGAGCACATCCATTGCCACTTGCCACTGCCGCTCGTGCGTGTCAGCCAGCGTGTCGACAATGGGATGCTCGAAAAGATCGGCATCTGCAGTCGCCACGACCACATCGGGCATAATCCCAACGCCTTGAAATGCCGGCACATCGTCGAATCGTTCGTAGGGATCTCCTCCGAAGCGGAGTTCGGATCCATCAGGCCCAGTCACTTCGACGATGCAGTATTCGGCGCCGCGCGTTCGCGCACCGACGGTCGTGGCGTTCAGGTCACGTCGAAGGAGCGATACCATCCACTCGCCAAAACTGACCGTGAATTCGTTGATCAGGATGACGGTCGGTCCGTGGATGATGGACTTGCTGTCTGAAATGGTCCTGACCCGCTTGACCAAACCGAAGAACTCGCGTTTGGCGGCCGTCATCGTGACGCTGTTGGACAGCAGGTATTCCATCACAACCGTGAATCCCGACAAATTGCCGCCGCCCATGAATCGAAGGTCCACAAGCGTGCACCGTGCGAGGCGAAGTACATCCGCGGCCGCATCAAGATCCGTCTGCAACTCTTCGTATGCAGGGGTCTTGGGGGGCAATTTCTCTCCGGCAGTCCACACAAACACACCCACATCGTCTAACCGCCACGCCGAACAAAAACGGCCGTGATAGACCTCAGCCGTGTCGGCCTCCAACGCCCAGTCATTCATGATCGCTCGATTCTGGTCTCTGGTTTCTGACCGAATCATCCGCTGCCTGTAACCAACCTTGATCCGGTTCCGCCCTTCGACGGTGACATTCAATCCACGCCGGCGATGCAGTTCCCACTTCTCGCCGTCTAGAGGTGAACGCAGCGTGACAAGCAACTTCGACTTTTCCGGACCGAGGTTGAGCGTGGTCCCCAGCGGTTCTTGAATCAGTTCAGATCCGTTGAAACGTTCCACCGTCCAACCATCCATGGCCCTGTCCTTAGCATCGATCGGCATCCCAAACGACCGAAGCATTTCGTGCCCGCGATTCCACAGCACGGGCCGACCGTGCACCTGCTGCACAGAGAGATCCGTCGCCCCAAGCGGTCCGTCGTGCTTCTCCCACAATTCATAGTTGGGCCGCAACACCAAATGCGGGTCTTTGGCTGCCGCGCACATGCCCGCCAGCGCGTGGTAGTACGCGGTGATGGAATCGGCTTGGACCGCTGCGTCTCTCCACTTCTGGCGAAACTCGGGCGTATCAATACCAACCTGCTTGGCGTCGGGGTAGTACCCCACCAACGCATCGTGGTAGGCATCAAAGGTCGCGCCGCGAAGATCTGCGTTGTACACAACAGGACCAGTTGCGCCACAGCCTGCCAGGAACACCGCGACGATCACAACTACACACGATTTGAACATGCGATTTAGCATACAGGCCCATGCTTCACGCCAGCAGCGGCTAGTCTTCCCTCTCCATGCTTGGAGCCCGACTGGCCAATCGAATGCGACACCTTGCCAAGTGGGGCCGAAAACGTGGCACATCATGCTTTCGACTCTACGAGCGGGATATCCCCGACTATCCGGCGATCATCGACTGGTACGCCCATGAAGACGCCGAGGACATCGCCCGCGACGGCGACGCCGTGGCTTGGCTGTTTCACCGCAAGCGGGATGAACTCACCGAGGACGTCGCGGCGCATCAGGCGGAGGCCACCACCCAGATCCTCGACGGTCTTGGTATCGCGCCCGAACACCTACACATCAAACACCGCGGTCGGCAGCGTGCCGAATCGGGGGGGCGTGAACAGTACGAACGACAGGGCCAAGACGGTCGCACCAAGACCGTGCAGGAAGGCGACCTCCGGTTTGAGGTGAATCTGACGGACTACCTTGATGTCGGATTATTCCTCGATCATCGTCCGCTTCGCCATTCAATTCGCGAGCGTTGCTCGGGCAAGCGGGTATTGAACCTCTTTGCCTACACCGGCGCGTTCAGTGTGTATGCCAGGGCCGGCGGCGCGGCGTCCACCTGCACGCTCGATCTCTCCCGCACATATCTGGATTGGTACAAGCGTAACCTCGAACTCAATGGCTTCCATACAAGCGATGCCCATCGCATCCAGCAGGTCGACTGCTTGCAATGGCTCGAGGCGGGACCCGCCAATGACGAGGATCAATACGACATCGTCATCTGTGACCCGCCAACCTTCTCGAATTCAAAACGCATGAAATCTGAATCGTTCACCATCGAGCGGGATTGCACCGAGTTGCTGGCTTGGATCGCACGTTTTGTCGCCCCCAAGGGGGAGATTTTCTTCTCAACCAATGCGCGGCGATTCTCACTGGATACCCAGTCCATTCCAGATGGATTCGGATGTCACGAGATCTCTCACCGCACCATCCCGGACGACTTTCGCAACAAGAAGATTCACCGCTGCTGGCGATTGGCCCAAGGATGGAAGGACCGATGAGCCTCAGCCGAGATTGACCTTTGGGGGTGATCGGTTCAGTCGCCCTTCCACGCATCGACGATGACCGGCAAGACCAGTTCCAAAATATCCATGCGGTCGCATGAAACGCCTGCTTGCATCAGGCTCACCGCGGTTTGGGCAAGTTCGCCTTCAAAGCGTTCCTGCCCCACATTAATACCGACTCCAATGACAGCCAGCCCATCGGCCTGTTCGATGAGTACGCCGGCAAGTTTGCGGCCATCAAGCATCACATCATTGGGTGCCTTGATCCGCAATCTCCGCGGCAACAACTCGCCCAATGCAACGGCGATCGCCGAAGCGACCGCGCGTGAGCGTTCTGGCTTTGTGGTTGCCTCAAGCACCACGCTCACGGCCAGTCCGTCACAACCTGTATCTGCCCATCGATTGCCCTGCTGCCCGCGGCCAGCGGTCTGCCGACCTGCTACGACTACCGCGCCTAGGCCAAGTGCGCGGGCTTGATCTTGCGTAGAGCCGCACTCGGCCAGCACGCGAGGGGTTGTTAGAGGCGGACCGATTTTTTCAATAAGCGCCTCAATCCGATCGGGCCAACTGGCGATCTGCGTCACATCGTTCACGCGTCGAGACCAATGTCCAGAATGCGAGCATCGCGCGTCACAGCGCCAACGGCAATGCGATCGACGCCTGTCTCCGCAGCGGCGCGCACGGTCTCAAGCGTAATGCCGCCGGAGGCTTCCAGCAGCATGTTCGAGCCCAACGCGTCTCTCCGAGAGACCGCTTCTCGCATCATGTCGGGAGGCATGTTGTCTAGGAGGATGATGTCGACTCCATCCAACTGCAGCACGACATCACACTGCGCAAGCGTATCGACTTCAACTTCTACAAAGGAAAGGTCGCGGTCAGCCCTAGCTCGCCCGATTGCGATCACCAGCGCCTCGCCCATTTCAGTCGGTGAGAGCCCAATAAAGTGATTGTCTTTGAAGAGCGCCGCATCGTCCAAGGCTTCGCGATGCGATGTGCCCCCACCGCACACAACTGCATACTTCTCCCACTTTCGAAGACCCGGAGTCGTCTTGCGCGTGTCGGTGATCACCGCTGAGGTTCCGGAAATTGCCTCGACAAACCGCCGCGTCGTCGTAGCGACGCCTGACACATGGCCGATCACATTCAAGAGGGTCCGTTCAAAGGACAAAATTCCACGAAGATCCCCACGCAGCAGCCCCATTTCGTCGCCAGCAGACACAACTTGGCCTTCGGCCACCGTAGGAACCAGCGTGATCCCAATGTCGAACGCTTCGATACCTCTGGCCATCGGCTCAACACCGCACGCGACCATGGCCTCGCGTGCAACCAGCCGCAGCGAGGCCCGTTCAGATCTCGCAATGGTGACTTCGCTGGTGACATCGCCGTTCTCAAAGCCATCTTCGATAAACCACCGGTCAAGATCATTCCTGATCAGATCGGTCGAAAGCATTTGGGCGGGGGCCATATGCGAAGTATAGATCGGCTTGGAACCGCCACCACGGAACCATGCAAAAAGCCATCACGATGTATCGTGCTCACTATGCCCACCGAACAAACCATCTTTGGACGCATCCTCGACGGCGAGATCCCCTGCCATCGCGTATTTGAGGATGACCACACCCTGGCCTTCCTCGATGTCGCCCCACTGAGTCTTGGGCATGTCTTGGTGATCCCGAAGCAGCGGGTCGCCTTCCTGCACGAACTCAGCGACGACAGTGCTGCGGCTGTTGGCCGGGTGCTTCCACGAATTGCCAGGGCCATCATGGCGGTCACTGGATGCGACGACTACAACGTTCTTCAAAACAACGGAGCCGCGGCTAATCAGGCTGTCTTCCATGTGCACTTCCACATCATTCCCAAGCACTCCGACGGAAGTGGCTTGGGCATCAAGTGGAATGCTGGCGAACTCGTCGGCGGCGAGGGACTTGCCACCGCTATTGGAAACGCGCTATGAGCGACGTTCGGGACGACGACCAGCTGATTCCTGACGAGGTGCCCACCGTTCCACTTGACTCGGCAAGCGATCGAGCACCAAGAC
>CAZGFN010000108.1:0-4655 GCA_964524945.1 uncultured Isosphaeraceae bacterium | reverse complement strand
TCAAGGTCGCCTGGGCGCCATCGATCTCCCCGTACCAATTGAGCATGCGGTCGAGGACTGGGGCGGCCTCTGGGGAGATTTCAGCAGCCAAGACAGTTGTAGAGCTCGCGGCGACGATAAGGGTGGCGATCCAACGCATATGAAAGAACTCCTGTTGGGTAGAGCAGCTCAGCATAGTCCCCGTCGTACACTGCTGTGGGCCCGTGGCGGAATTGGCAGACGCAGCGGCCTTAAAAGCCGCAGTCCGATACAGGACGTGTGGGTTCGAGTCCCACCGGGCCCACTTTCTAGCACAGCGTTCTTGTCGCCTACGAATTACGCTGCATGACAGCGGGCACCCTGCTGAGTAACACGAAGTCTCGCCCCTCACGGCCGGATTCAAGCACGCTTGCCAGGGCGTCAAAGACGGGCTCAAATTGTGGGCCACCTGGAGACACAAAGTGCTCCCGACGCGCAAGGGCCCATGTGTGAATGGTCTGTTGTTCGGCTACTGAGGCGGGGCCTTCGATTTTGACAATCTGCGAACAGAACTTCCAGATGGATGGTTGGATTTGCTCAAAGATTGTCTCGACCGAGGCCGGAATCGATCCATCATAGATTGAAATTATTGGATGGGATTGAACCAAAATGGCCCGGCTGCAACGCAGCCGGGCTCGTAATGTGTTGCTGAGTGAGGCAGTCTTTCGATTGAAAGATGCGACGTAGATTTGAGGGATGGCGCAGTTTGGCGCTGGCGTGATGTCGGTCATGGACATCTCCTTTGGGGCAGTAGGGCGCGAGCAAGTCGTGGCTCATGCGTTGAACTGCCATGCTCGAATACTCCGAACACGAATGCAAGGTCCAGGCCCAATGTTTCAGCACCTTGTATGTCGGCAGAGTGGGTCTATATGGACTGCGCCGCCGTATGCTGCTCGTCACATGAGCAATCAAGCCCACCCTGTTGACCGTCCCGCCACACGTGGGTTCGGGGCGCTGCTTGCCACGATGAGTTGTGGCGCGATCAACGACAATTTGCTTCGGGGGGCATTGTTATTGAGCGTTGCGCCCAACGGTCTCTGGAGCAGCGAGCTCGGCGAGGGGGGCACGGGCTGGGTGACGGTCATGCTGTACCTGCCATTCATCTTGCTTCTTGGCGTGACTGGACAGATTGCTGACAAGTACAAGAAGCGATCAATCATCGTGTGGACCAGACTTGTTGAGATCGGTCTAGCCGTTGGCATCACGATTTCTTTGTGGTACGAGAGCCTCTTACTTACCAGCATTTTATTTGTGCTGTTGGCGGCGCAGAGCGCCTTCTTCAGCCCTGCGAAGTATGGATCCGTACCAGACCTTGTCGCAGATGATGCGTTGAGCCGGGCCAATGGGATCCTTAGCATGTTGACCAATATGGCAATCCTTTTGGGCATAGCAGTTGCCGGCTACCTGCTAGAGGTCGGACCTGTGCTGATTGGCCTTGTCATGATTGTGATTGCCATTATCAGCTATTTCAGCAGCGTGCGAATTCCCAGTCTTCCACCGGCAGAGCCAAACTTGAAGGTGTCTTGGCGAACATTCACATCGCACGTTCAGGTGCTTGGACGAATGAGAGGGTCACCACTCTTTCAAGCAACGCTTGCGTGGAGTTGGTTCTACGCCGTCGGGTCACTTGTCCTTGTCATTGTGCCGATGTGGAAAGCCGAACTGCATTTATCAGATTCCGAAGCGAGCGTGATGCTTGCGGCGACCATTGTTGGCATTGGGGTAGGCGGAGTTCTCGCGGGGTTTAGTTCGGGCAAACAGATTCGCGCGATCTTTATTCCAATAGGCGCCGCAGGCATGACAGTGAGCTTTATCTTGCTTGGTCTTATTGAACCAACGCTCACCAGCGCGTTGATACTTCTTTCGATTGTTGGAGTGTTTGCAGGCTTCTACGTCATTCCAATTATGGCCATGCTGCAGCATCTTCCTGTTCCGACATTTCGGGCGAGAACAATTGGCACTGCCAACTTCATTACCTATGTAGCGATGACTATTTCGGCGCTAGTATTTGGTATTCTCGCGCCAATTATTGGCAGCGAACCGCGAATGTGGTTTTTGGGCTGCGCTGTGGCGATGGGCTTGGTGTTCATTGGGGCCATCGTGCAGCACGCAAGTATGTGCGCTGGCGCTGCCGCGTCGGCCTTTGCGACGGTTGGCGAATCAGCGTGATCGGTCGACCAGACATCATGCTTTTTGATCTCGATGGCACACTCATCGACTCCGTGCCCGATATCGCCACGGCAGTCAACGCGGCACTGGCCGAGATGAATCGCCCAACGGAAGCGGAAGAACGAATCCGAAGTTGGGTTGGTCGCGGGCTCTTCGTTTTGATTGGCCAAGCGCTGACTGACGGCGGGAAGGCGGATCATGACGATCACGCGCACGCACAGGCTGTTGCGGCCTTCCGACGGCACTACGCGACATGCTGCACGCAGCGGACCCAGGCCTTTGATGGTGCTGTGGAACTACTTGCGTGGTTACAATCGCAAGGCATTGGAACAGCCATCGTCACCAACAAGCCAGTCGAGTTTGCTCGCCGCATTGCATCGGCTTTATCGCTTCCGATCGATGTCATCGTCGGCGCTGAGGCACATCGTCCCCTCAAGCCAGATCCAGCACCGCTTCATGATGCGGTGGCCGAACTGAACAGAGGCGATGCGTGGATGGTGGGCGATACGGTCATTGATCTTGAGGCTGCACGGGCGGCGGCGATGCCATTTATTGGCGTGCAACTGGAGGGTGATACAGGGCGGGCCATTGGCAAATGGACCACCTCATCCGAGCCGGTGTTTGAGTCGCTTGTCGACTTTCACCGCTGGCTGCAAGGCGATTGCAGCCCGTGAGCACCCAATTCACGAACGCTTCGACCGTGTGGCCGATGGCTATGCGATGAGATCGTGTTGGGGTGATGGCCAGCGGGAAGTCACATGGCCTATCACAGTTCGAATGGGGAAAGTGCATTTGCGATGAACCACGTCGATCACCTATTGCGATGCATTCATTTGAAGCAGTGAATCCAAACAGCACAAACAGCAGCATGATTGGCCCAATGGGAGTACTCGAGTTGGCCAGTGATTGTGCTCGGACATTGGCTGGAGCGATTGAATCGTGGCGTGGTGGAGGCGAGCCCGATGATGATCAGGTCCTGATCGTTTGAGGCGGGTTTCGGACATTCAGTGGCGGCGGGGCTTCTTTGAGCATCTTGTTGTGCCTTTGGGATAGAAACCGGGCTAGGTGTTTCATCATCGATGCTTAGGTTGTACGCTGCCTAGTCCGCAGCATTGGTATCAAAGGAGAAACCCCATGCGTCGAACGCTCATTACGATTTGTGTCACAGGTCTCTTTGCATCGGGACTGCTTGCAGTCGCCCAGAACAAGGACAACGACTCGCGAGACGCCATGATGGTCAGGGCGATGGAGGCCTACGCTACGCCGGGTGATGAACAAAAGTGGCTGAGCAAACTTACTGGAGAGTGGGTTGCTAAGGCCTCGTTTCGCATGGCCCCCGATATTCCATGGCAAGACAGCGATGCGATGGTGGCTCGACACATGGAATTCGATGGCCGGTATCTGGTTGAGAAATACAGCAGCATGATGATGGGCATGCCATTTCGTGGTCGCGCGACGACTGGCTGGGATAACGCACTTCAGAAGTTTGTGACGACGTGGTGCGACAATATGGGGACCGGAATCACCCATGGCACCGGTCAGTGGAATTCCGAAAAGACGCAGATCGATTGGACCATCACGCAAGCCGATCCAATGACCGGCACACTCATGCGCAATCGCGCGACATGGACCTTTAGCCCGGGCACGATGCACCTTGACTCGTTCATGAAGGACCTCAACGGCAAGGAATTCCATGCCATGCGGATTTCGTATAGACGTCCAATGCCGATGGGATGGGACCCCAATGAGGCGCACGGGCACGATCATCCCAAGGGCGACCATCCCAAGGGCGATCACCCCAAGGGCGACCATCCCAAGGGCGATCATCCCAAGGGCGATCACCCCAAGGGCGACCATCCCAAGTGCGACCATCCCAAGGGCGATCACCCCAAGTGATTTCAGTGGCAGTCATGGAATTCACGGCGATGAGCACGACATATGACACTTGAAATTACTTGGCTTGGACACAGTGGGTTCATTCTCGACGGCGGCGACTGCCGCGTTGTAGTTGATCCATTTCTCAGCAACAATCCAACTGCGCCGATGTCGGCTGCCGATGTGCGCTGCACGCACATCGCTTTGACGCACGGCCATGAGGACCACGTCGGCGACACGATCGAGATCGCCAAGGCGAATGCGGCGCCGGTGATTGCAGCGTTTGAACTCACTGCGTGGGTGCAAGAGCAGGGCCACGAACTTGTAGAGCCAGGGAACCCGGGCGGACAGATTGATCTGGGCTGCGGATGTTCAGTGGCCTTTACCCACGCCTTTCATTCCTCGTCCTATGAAGGTCGGTATATGGGCATGCCATGCGGGCTCATCTTGCATGTGGGGGGAAAGACGATCTATCACTGTGGTGATACCGGCCTCTTTGGCGACATGAAGTTGATTGGCGAGATCTACAAGCCCGACATCGCGCTCATACCGATTGGCGATCGGTTCACGATGGGGCCAGAATTAGCATCGCG
>CAZGFN010000107.1:3541-4683 GCA_964524945.1 uncultured Isosphaeraceae bacterium | reverse complement strand
ATCATGGCACGGAGCGACGATGTCTTCATACACTCACCTTTTTAGCGGTTTTCCGAACAGCCTTGGCGATCGTATCGAGTTCATTGGGACGGAGTGAGTGGTAGAAAGGAAGATCCAGAATTTGTTCAGCGATCTTTTTTGCATGTAGCCCAGTTGTACGAGGTGCCAAGAAAGTGAAACTGAATGAACAATCAATGCCATGCTTACAAAGTTCGTGGTAGAAGCAGATCTTGTCCCCGGGGACGAGGATAGGAAATCGAATCGGCGCCGATCCCTCACGATCTCCCAATTTTGGCAGTGTGACTTCGGCCGCACTCAGTTTATCCAACAGGCGGTCAAAGAGAATACGCCGCTGCGATACGAGTGTGTCGAGTTTAGAAAGTTGTTTGCTGGCAATACAGGATTGCCATTCAGCAAGTTGGAGGCAGTAGAAGTCATTTAATTTGGTGGCAAGTATTCCCGTCTCCGCTGTCACTCGTCCCCGCATCTTGAAGTGCAGCGAATGAAACAACGAATAGAGTGAGTTGTGACCGATGACCCGCAGAATCAAGCCTGCGGCGAGTATGCGAAGTTTGGTGAGAAGCGGCATGACCCGCATCGCCTTTTTGCTTGCAGCAAAGACACGTTGCCGAAGTTCTGAATCTTGAACCACCAGAAATCCACCCTTGAGTGGGACTGTCACAAGTTTGCTGCAGTCAAAGCTGAAGAAAGAGGCATCGCCGAAGGTGCCGACGGGCTGTCCATCGACAGTAGCGCCGAGCGACGCAGCGCAGTCTTCGACGACATAGGCGGATTTTGAGTGCGCGATCTCGACGATTTTTTTGATGTCGCAAGGGAATCCGAATTGATGAGTAGCGATGATGATGGTGTCACCGTCGGCATCTTCAGTGAGCGCTTTCGCGGTTGCGTTAAAGCACCCTGTGGGGACATCAACGCATGTGATGTGTTTGCCAGCGAGCATGGCAGCCTCATGCACGGCAGAACATGTGTACGCAGGCACAATGACACGGTGGCGAGGAATTGATTCAAGCAGGTGATACAGAGCGCCACGGCCGGAGGCAGTCAAGAGTGGTTCGATGCCGTAGACATCCTGCAATTGTCCTGTCAGTCGACGTGACCATGGTCCATGGCGGCTTCTGCGT
>CAZGFN010000107.1:0-3441 GCA_964524945.1 uncultured Isosphaeraceae bacterium | reverse complement strand
ATATCTCGAACTCTCCAGATGCCGTCCGAGATTGGTTGCAACGACGGGATGGAATCTGGTGTCATTGTCAAGTTTGCGTCTTCCATAGTCGCTTTCGAAGTTGGATCCAGCACAACCAAGCGATGGCTCCTACAGCAGCAGATTCCAAACCTGCTATTCGAAGGGTGATCGCGGCCGCCTCTGCGGGACCAGCCTCGATCCCGAAATCTACCAGAAGTGCTGCTGCTACAACCTCGCTGACGCCAAGCCCTCCTGGAATGAGCGATGCAATCATGGCAAGCATGACAACAATCATGACATAAGCGACATCGATAAGTGGCAAGTCGACGCCAACCGACCGCATGAGTACGTCCCACAACATCAGAATGAAGAACCAACTTATGGCACTGCCCACTACGTTGATTCCAAGCAAATCGGGACGCACCAACACATGGCGAAGCGAGGTCTGCATAATCAAGAAACGCTTTGGAATGGGCCCGAATGCAAGCCACAGCAGGCCTGCCAAAGCAACAACACAGAGACCCCCAGCGATTCCTAGCAGTGTCCAATGAGAGTCGGTTGTTGCAAGTCCCAGAGATACGACAATCAGACCGCCCCCCACCAACACAAGAAGATCTACGAGGCGTTCGCCAAGAAACAGGGCATACCCAGTGCTTCGATTCAGGTAACCCACACTGTGGAGCATTTCGATGCGAAAGGCCTCGCCAAACTGACCTGGCGTCACATTGGCCAAGCCGCCGCCGACAAACCCGGACAAGACGCATGGCACGAGGGGGCACTTACACCCCATTCTTCGGAGTAAGGCCCAAGAACGCACTCCTCTGACCAGAAAGCCACCGATGACCAAAGCGGAGGCTACGACGATCGCCAAAGTGAGATCAATATCGAGCAGGATGCGAGAAAGCGCCGCCCAGTCAAATGTGCTGATCAACAGCCAGAGGGCTGCCGAGAATATCAGCCAGGGGGCGAATCGACGAAGCCACCGCCAGTGGCTCATGGCGTTGGTGCCCAGTTCTGCTTAGTGATACCAAGCGTCGATGAAAGCAATTCCAGTCGTTCTCGGATCTGCATGCGGTCGTTCCCACTGACAACAGCCAGCCCGATGCGATCACGGCCCGTTTGATACTGAGCGACAGGCGTATTGGGCGAGTAGTCCAATTCAATATGCTCAACCCCCGTGATGGCCGCAGCCCGGCTGGCGCTATCTGCAGTCCACGGCACGAGACCGGCGTGTGGCATTCCCAGGACAGCGACCCCAGCTGCCTTGGCAGCGGGGCTCGGCGTGCAGTCAGGCTTCTCGCCGATTGCAAGCTGAATAGCACACTTGATGATGTCCACGCCTGTGGCAATCGGCCACAAGTGTGTCAACCCATTGCCGCCCAGTCGCGGTGACAACTCGAGTATCCAAACGCGATCACCATCCCATATGACATCCGCATCGAAGATTGTGGATCGAACCCCAAGTGAGGTCAGAAGCTTCGTGACTTCTACTTGAACCTGTCGCTGCACCGGTTCGGGTAGGTCCGATGGCGTCAGATGGGCGCACGTAGCAACATGAGGTTCTTTTGCAACAAGGCGGTCGGTGACCATGCTTACAGTGAGCTTGCCATCCTGAATGATCCCCTCGATCGTCAATTGTTGCCCATTGATGTACTCTTCAATAAGCACATGATCTACACATGTTTCGCGGGCATGATCGAGGGCGTTGGCCAACAACGTTGAGTCATGGACGACGGTGATTCCACGTCCACCAGAGGATCTCACTGGCTTGACGATCAGTGGAAATTTATCCGGAAACAGTTCGCCAGAGTCTTTATCCGTCGGATCAAGAAGTCGCGTGCCGGGGCGTCCAAGGCCAATCTCTTCAAGGCGGGATGCAAACAGAGCTTTGTCACAGAGAAGGTCGGCCACTGCGAGCGGTGGCCCAGGGAGCTCCATAATCTCGGCCACGTAGGCTGCGGTTGGGACTGCGATATCCGTGCATGGGGCGAGTATGCCATCAATCTTGTGAGCTATTGCCTCTTTGAGTACCCGCTCACGATCTGTTGTATCCACGTCGAGTGCGATATCAGAAATGGCGTGGCCAGGGTTCTCCGGTCGGTTGTCAAGAGTAATGACACGCAGGCCCATTTGTTTGGCGCGTTGAATCACGGGAACTTGGTAGGGCGCTGCTGCGAGAATCAGCAGCGTCCTACGATTCAAGAATCCGCTCCACCGAGAATGGGACTTGGGACCGCGTTACGTGTCGATACATTCGAGACACATACAACAACAGCAGCAACAGTGTTCCGAGATTAAGCGTCGTCAATCCTGTCGTGACCAGTATCGTGCTGGCCCACCCCGGTGGCGTGTCTCCGTCAATCACAGCTCGTGCCATCACCCAGATCGCAAATGCAATTGCTCCGACAAGTACGATGAAGCAGGCGATGGCGGCCACAATCAGCGGAACGACCGAGTAGGCCATGAGTAGGTTGGAGGCCAGTCGAATACTTCGCACAACACCATAATTAGAAACTCCCTTCAGCCTTGCATCATGGCGGACAGGCACATTGATGTATGAACCTGAGTGAGCCAGAATCATCGACGTGATATAGGGAAATGTTGAAGTCTGGTTGGCAACAGCATGAACAATATCGCCTCGGATCGCTCGAAAGCTGGTCAGTTGAAAGTTACGTGGAAGCCCGAACATAAGACGCTGAATCCGATCAATCAAACCGCCGGTGGTGTTTCGAGCAGCGGCATGTTGCTTGGTTTCATAGGATCCAATAGCCACGTCATAGCCCCGCTCGATGGCGTGAACAAGCTTTGGAATTTCCTCGGGTGGATTTTGCAAATCATCATCCATGGTGACGACGATGTCACCTCGCACATGGGAGAAGCCGCACAAGATGGCGTTGTGTTGGCCGGCATTGCGGCGAAGTTTGATGCATCGCAAGGACGGGCACTGTTTGGCCCACACCTCAAGCGCAGCCCATGTTTCGTCTGGGCTGTGGTCATCAATGCAGATGATCTCATAGCCACCGTCACATGTCTCAAGAACCGCCTGAAGACGCTCCGCCAGCAGGAGAATGGTTTCTTCAGATCGGTAGACCGGTATAACGACGGACAGTCTGGGCACGCGATGGGCTCTCCTTGGCCATAAGGGTGTTCGGACGACCGCATTGTAGTTCGTCGGGGGAGCTGCGAGCGGCCCTCTCCAATCAAGGGGGACTTGCCGTATGTGGCGTGGTCGAATAACGACAGGGTGCGGCCTAAAGAGGCCGCACCCTGGTTTGTTTGTAGTTGATTGGGTTCTCAGTCAATGGTGAGCAAGAGCCAATCGGCAGAGCCGCTGGTGAAGTAGCCGCCCGACGTTTGGGTCGTGCCATTCATCAAGCCGATGTAGTACCTGTTGTTTGAAGTATTCAGCCAGAGTACATCGGCCATGCCGTCACCATTGAA
>CAZGFN010000106.1:3226-4722 GCA_964524945.1 uncultured Isosphaeraceae bacterium | reverse complement strand
GCGTCAGTCCGCTGACGTGGTCACACGGGACGGTGATGACGACGATCGTGCAGTATCTGCTCAAGCATGCGGCGCTGACCGGTCGGCCCGTCGGGACTGTTGCGGAGTTGACCCGGGTGCGCAACTTTGCCGCGAGGGAGTAGAGAGCAGAGAGTCTGGTACCGGGTTCGGTCGGGGACATGAGTGACAGATCAGACCGGTGACATGGGTAACACTCCTGCCTCACCGGGCGGGCAAGGAGAACTGAAATGCGTGGCGTGTGGCACTGCACAGCGGGTGATCGCCGATGGGGGTCGTGCCGGACCGGTGCGGTGCGTGATAGCCAGGGGATCAGGTGAGCATGAGACTGCGAAGCCGCTTGGCGGCTTCGCGCTGTGCCGATCCGCTGGGGAGGATCAACACGGCCCCCACGCAGTAAGCAATATCAGGAGGTCTGTGACATCGACTGCGCCATCTCTGTCGATATCGGCCGCAGTATCACTTGATCCCCACCTCGTGATGAGCAATTGTAGGTCGATCAGATCGACATGGCCGTCTGTGAGGCCATCCAAACTGTCAACATCACCGTCACAGCCTGCGCAATAGTTGACGACGAAGTTGCTGGCATCCCCAGCCCAATCACCGTCTGAGTTATTTGGCAGGTTGTGGCACAGAGTCGAACTGACAACGTTGAGACCGCCGGAGGAAGCGTACAGGCCGCCGCCGGTTGCCGCTGCGGTGTTGTTCTTCAGGGTGCAACCGGTCAGCACGGGGCTGCCATTGGCAGTGTACAGCCCTCCGCCTAGATCGGAGATGTTTGCGTCCAAGACACAACTATTGAAAGAAGGGTTGCTCTGATAGCAGTAGGCTCCGCCGCCTCGCATGGAGGCCGTGTTGCCAGTGATGATGCAGTTGTTGAAGGTGGGCGAACTGCCCCCGCAGAAGATGCCCCCACCCCAATCCGAATCGCCGCCGGTGATAGTGAACCCTTCAATGACAGTCTCGACCGACTCGTTGCTCGAGCAGACTACGACTTGCCGGAGTCCCTCCCCGTCAAGAATGGTCGACTCGGGTCCGTCGGTCGATCGAAGTGTGACCGCTCGACCGAGCAGCCGAATGACCGGCGAGTTGGGCTCCGCGCCTGCATAGGTGTAGGTGCCCGGACCTACGAGAATCGTATCACCCGCGAGGGATACGTTGATGGCGTCCTGAATAGTGGAATAATCATCTGGCACGAGCAGGGCGCACTGGTAGTTGGAGCAGTCGGTGCTGGCACCCATCCAACTCCCCAGGCACTCCGCCTCCGGCGTAATGTTGCACTCGCCGCCCACACAGCAAGCGCCCGGATCGTAGAGGTGATCGGATCGAAATGAGCTTTCAGCGGCAATCCTGAAGCGCCCCAACTGCTCGTCTGTAAATACGTGCATGCAGTCAGGGGCCGTGTAACTCATGATGTTGGTGGTTGGGGGGTCGTAGAGGTCGCCATTGCACGAATCAGTGTCTTCGCCGAAGTAGAG
>CAZGFN010000106.1:1236-3126 GCA_964524945.1 uncultured Isosphaeraceae bacterium | reverse complement strand
GGAACGAAGTAAACATTGAGTGTTCTTGAGACATTGCCAATGTGGAGGAGTTCATATCGTTCATTAATGTCCATAACCTCTGCTTGCTCTGTGTCATCAATGAATAGCGTCTCACCCAACTGAAAGAACCGCAGATTGGTATCTTGAACATGGCCGTTCAGATCGTCAATCGCCTGATCGATTTGGTACTGCGGTATGCCTTCGCTCCCATCGTCATATCGCACGATATGAGCCGTGATCGCCACGAACATCAGGTCGGGCGGCGGTACCGAGCGGTCGCGCAGCAATCCGCGGGCGGCGGCCCACTCGCCAGATTCTACCATCCTACGAGTGTGGTCGAGGGTCTCTTGGGATGGGACAGTGCCGCAGTCAAACGTCTGTGACTGCGCCGAGATACCCACTATCGCCGCGAGTCCAATCGCCGCGCAGGCGTTGGCGGTGATGGGCCGATTGGATGTTGATTCAAACTTGAACATCAGGATGCCTTTCTCGGCGAGTCGGTTTTGGCAGCGTTGGGCCTTGGTCAGGACGGTCTGAGCGAATCAATTGCACGCCCCCCAAGCCGCCAACAGCATGATGAGATCGTGGACCCCGACCGATCCGCTTCCATCGATATCAGCCAACACATCGGGGCTGTTCCATGCTGCAAGGAGCCACTGGAGATCGTCCTGGTTGACGCTGCTGTCGGGCTCACCGCTGATGTCGCCATCGCATCCGGGGCAACTCTGGACCAATCGATTGCCCTGGCCATCGACATAGTTGCCGTCGATGTTGACAGGGCTGTTCTGGCACATGACAGTGCGTGAGAGGCTGATCGTGCCAGAGGTGCCGTAGATGCCGCCGCCTGCAGTGCTGCCGGAAACGATGCAGTCCGTGAGTGATGGGCTGCTGTCCGAGCAGTAGATCCCGCCGCCATAGGGAGCCGTGTTGGCGTTCCACGTGCAATCTGTGAAGGCCGGACTCGCGGTGGCAGGGTGGTTCTGATAACTGTACAGACCGCCGCCAAGCGACGTAGCCGTATTGCCGTCGATTACGCAGTTGGAGAAGGTGGGGCTGCTGTCAACGCAGTAGATGCCGCCGCCGGTGGTGCTGTGGCCGCCGGTGATCGTGAATCCGTCGATCACCGTGGCGGAGGTTTCACCGGAGGAGCAGGTCACGACTTGCCGCAGGTTCTGACCGTCCAGAATCGTGTGTTCGGCGCCCTCGATCGATTGGATGGTGATGGCCTTGCCGTGGAGTTTCAGAACCGTCTCGCCACTGCCAGTGTACTCGCCGGGCGCTACGAGAATAATGTCGTTGGTCGACGCCGCGTACACGGCTTCCTGAATGGAAGCGTGTTGAAGGGGGACCAGGATGTAACCCGAACTCGGCTGACAATAGGGGTTGTTCTCGCAATCGGTTCCCTCGCCGAGCCACATGCCCGCGCATTCAACGTCCGTGCTGATCGCGCACGAGTCGGGTGTACAACAGGCGCCGAGGGGATCGGGGTTGCCGCTGCACGGACTGTTGTCACAATTGGTGCGGAAGCCAAGGAACAGGCCCCCAAGGGTGGCGCACTCGGTTTCGGTGACCACACTACAGCTGTCCCCGTCGCAGCATCCACCTTTGTTGACCAGTTCGAGGGCCGCTCGGGCATTGATGAAACCGTGTCCGAAGTATTCGTCTTTTCCCGGTTCACCCAGGTCCATGGCGGAGTCATAGAGAATCTGCTCGACTTCGCGGGCGGTCAGGCTGGGTTCTTCGGACATTACCAGGGCTGCCACGCCTGCGGCGTAGGGCGATGCGAAGGAGGTACCGTTGATGAAACGGTAACTGCCGTTGAGGTCGGTCGTATAGATGCCCTCGCCAGGGGCCGAGAGCGCCAGATTCTCGCCCCACTGGCTGAATGAC
>CAZGFN010000106.1:0-1136 GCA_964524945.1 uncultured Isosphaeraceae bacterium | reverse complement strand
CGTTTCCTGCAGAAGCGAAGTGAATGATGCTGAGGTATTCCTCGCTGCCGTTTCGAGCCATTTCATACACAGCTTCCATAACAGAAGACGTGGCGGTTCCCCAACTGTGATTGGTCACGCGGAAGTTGAGGTGGCTGCCATCGGGGCCATCCTCGTTGTCCATGGCCCAACTGATGGCATCGGCGACCCAAGATGTAGTGCCAACATTGGGGCCCTGGCAACCGGATAGGGGATCCAGGGAGATATAGCATCGGGCCGAAACGGAGCGCACGCCAGGGGCTGAACCGACCGCCCCGAAACCGTTGATCATGGCGGAGACGCATCCCGCGACCGGGGTACCGTGGGCGTCACAGGCAGTCACCGGCCCGCCGTCGGGTGATATCGGTGCGTCGCTTGTGAAGTCTTTGCCGTAGAACTGATTAATGTCCGGGTGATCCTGCTGCACGCCGTTGTCAATGATCAGCACGAAGACATCCGGGTCCCCTACTTGGATATCCCACGCTTCAGGGCAGTCCATGTCCATGTCATCGACGCCTCCGTAGCTGCCGTCGTTGGAGAGGCCCCAGCACCAGTCGAAGTTCGGTTCGGAAGGGATGAGATGGGGAGTTGCGTGGAAGATCATCTCGGGTTCTGCAAACCGAACGTCGTCACGCTCGGCGAGGGCGTTGGCCTGGGCGAGCACGTCGAAGCCATTCTTGGAGAGCGTTGGTGTTTTGTAGGAGCCTGCCAGCACTTTCCACCCGCGTTTGTCGACCTGTTCGGTTCCCAAGGCGGCAAACAACTCATTGGCAGCATCGTGACCGATGTCTTCGTTGAACTGCATCAGGATGGTTGCAGTCGGGAACATCGGCAGCCCATCCACGCCGAGGAACACAGGCGAGGCCATGCGCACATCATCGCGTCCAGCAAAGGCGATCGTTGCGAGTTCGACGCCACCGATCGTGCGCTGCCCAACGGGCAGTGTGACCACATGCCACCCATCTATCGGCATGGGCTGAACGAGATGGGCATCAACGCCGGTCTGTTGCCACAGCGAGTCGGCGTCGGCAGATGGTGCGAGTTGTACTGCGATCCGACTTGCGTCATAACTCAGTGTGTCCTGAGTCTTGAAGCGATAGATGTGGGGGGCGTCGACG
>CAZGFN010000105.1:0-4790 GCA_964524945.1 uncultured Isosphaeraceae bacterium | reverse complement strand
CCGCATGCCAGTCTGCTTCCGGCATGTGCGGCCGGGGGTCGCACGGCCAGTCGTAGCTTGGCAGTTCGGGATCATCGAGATCTTGATTGGTTAAGAGGCAGATAAACACGTTGTTACGCTACCAAACATCGACCCGAGCGGGTTGTATAGCGTTTCGATGGGAGCGAATCCCATTTGAAACCACAGGGAACCCCCAACGAATATTTTTGCGTACGGACTGCGATGTATGGCGTATCGATTGAGCGGTTCTCGTACTCATGATGCGTAATAAGGAGCACATTCCATGTCTCAGCACAGGACTCATTATTGGCAATCGTCGCGATCCTGATTGGAGCATCAGCAGGCGTGCTCGCTGACACCGCCACATATGAGCTGCTGGCTGAGTCCTTTTCTGGGACAAGTTCGCGACATAGCAGCCAATCTGGCAGACCTCAAACGCATTCCGACGCCCTTCTGCGGGCGAAATAAAAAAGGGGGGGGTGTGATGGCGAGGTCGTTATTTCGGCACGCTGCTTGCGCCAGTACTACGTCCTCTCTCAGATCTACTGAGCCCGAGGTATAGGGATCGAACTCCTCCGCCAGCCTGACCCGGTTCATCGCCTAGATTATTGCTCGTGGCTCATCCGACGTCTTAGTACGAGCATTTTGGGATCATCATCTGACGAGAAGGGTTGCTTCGGCGAGACCTTCATGATCCCGTTCGCGAGCACGCGGTCCACCGTAGCTACACACACCACTTCGAGGTCTTCCAGAACTTCCCCATCGATCTCCATGGGAATGATGCGTTCGACAATGAGTACATCCGAAACCCGAACAGAGGGATCGAGCACTTTGCACGTCAAGAGCTTATTGGCATCAATACGCACTCCACGGCCAACGCGTAATGGCGAACGGTGAGACGCGGGTGCCATCCCATTCAGGAATTGACGAAGGCTGTCTGTCGCCGCAGTTGTGCATGTATCAACGGCGAGTTCTTCAGGTGACATGCGGGATCGCACACCTTTATCCGCCTTGGCCTCGGCCAAGTCAGTTCGATTGAGGCGGGTGGGCGCGTCCCACTGCCAGTCAATTTTTCCGGTCGCAACATTGACTAGTTCGGCAATCACCGTTGCATCAGCGTCAGTCTGCTTGAAGGTGCCAACACTCGATTTCTTCTCTGACTTAGCCACGCACACATAATTGAGCGAAATGGTCAGGGCATAGTCTGCGGTCAACTGATGCCCGAGTTTCATGGTCTCGGCGATGGATATTTCGCCATCTTGGGCTCGCTTCCGGAAGAAGCTTCGATACTCTGACACTTTAGGATCCCATGACTCCTGAATGACATCCATGGTTCTTGAGTCGACCAGTGTTCGCTCAAACCGCGCTTCGATCTGTTTGAGTAGACGCCCCGGATCGAATGGCTTTCCTTCGACGGTAAAGCTCGCCTTGCGAGCCGTGGCGGGAAACACCGCAACCGTTGGTGGGAGGCCGAAGCGAGGGTTCTTTGGATCGAACCGGACAATGTTCGCGCACACCTCGGCCGTCCAAGGAGCTGCGGTCGATCGTTGGAGAATGGCATAGGAGTGAATGATTCCACTCGACCATGACTTGATGTCCTCCGAGGACGATGAAGATGCGAGCATCTTTTCTTTGACCTCATTCTCGGCCTGCTCTAGAACATGCTGGAATTGCTCTTCCAATCTGTTGCTGCCCTCAATATGAACACCCTCCTGGCGGATGACGTCATACAGGGCCTGATGCAACGCAGCATCGGAACTGATGCCGCTCTCCCCTCGACCAGTGAGTTGCCGGGTGGCCGACTCCATTTCGGGGGGGACCGCCGGGCAATCGGCCAGTGCGGCAACGCACATGGCCAGCAAAGTGGTGATCGAGCTCAGTGTGATGTGCTTGAAAGTCATCATGGGAATATCTACTACAGGTATCGTGGGGGTACGGGAATCAAGCCAATCCACACCTGCTCCTTCGTTGAAGCGTCGATCAGGACGACCTTGGCATCATAGTCGTACTGCGTTCCTTTTCGTCCGACTGTCTTGGCTCCTACAATCTCAACGGCCATCAAGAGCGTCGGCTTTGAGGCTTTTCCGGAGAGGGTGTAGTCCTGGGCGACATCTTCTGACATGTCGATATCGTCAACGTCATTGGCGAACTGATTCCGTTTGTCTGCGCCTCCCCAGCGAGCTGTGATCGTCGCAGCGCCAGAGTTGACGAGGGCCTCTTGAAGGCTGTTGTACATGAAATTATAACTACGACTGATCTGCGGATCGTTGGTCATATTCTTCATGCTGGTCCACATGATGACGGGCTTTCGTCCGTATTCCTCGCGATTATCTAAGAAGACACGATTCTTACCGAGTTTATCGACGAGCAGGTTGCCAAACTCTCGAAACTCGGCGCCGGAGATCTGACTGGCGCTGTTGACGCTGCTCACATTTTTCGATTGGCTGCATCCAACGGCAGTCATCATGAGCAAGGCGAGGCAGACGGTATTGTGTATTGATCGATGCATGGCCAAACTTCTCCTTGGTTGGCGGATGTTGTCTTGAGTAGTGTTGTTGTGCATTGTTCGGAAACGAACTAGTTGGTTGGCCTGCTGCTGCCGGAATGGACGAGGGCCACCTGACTGTTCAACAGGCGAATGTAGGCAAAGTCCTGACTATCTTCAATCCGGACGGTTGAGATTGGACGCCCCTCTACGATCAACTCGGCAGTGTTGTTGACTGGGCGTGGCACCGAGGCAATCCAGTACTCAGCTGGGGCGGTAGACCAGATGCGTTGGTCGGCCTCATCAACTTCGCTCATAACTACGCCGCCGAGCAAGAATCCAAGTTTGAGCAGGTCATCGTCCGTTTGATTCTGCGCGATCGCGACAGCAGCAGCCCGTCCCGCGCCCCGCATCAGCGGTGGTCCCCATAACTCCGTCCGCCTGCTGTGGAAGTCCGAGATGGCGGTCGACTCGGGAGAGTCTACGAGTACGGCTGGTGTGGTCGTTCCATTGTGCGACAGCGCAATGCTTGTCGCTCTACCCGTCGGTCGTGTTTGGATCGTTGGAAGGCTCGCCTTGAAGTACGTCAACTTTGCGTTGTTCGTCGGGATTGGAATTGGCACGCGAATTGTCGTTTCGCCGCGAGTCGGCCCGTGGCCGCTGCCGACGAGAATCCATACGTTGTTCGCCAGATCTTGCGACGCGACACAATCTCGAATGGACGTCATGATCTGCGGGTCGCGGCCGATGACCTCCTGCAACTTCCTGGCACTGAACTCAGCTTCGGGCCAGTTGCCTTGGCCAGCATGGGCCACGAAACTGGTGAAGTAGGCGGAGGGTGCTCTCATGTCAGGTGTTCGCGGAGGGGTTGGGAGATCCGTGGACAGTGTTCGCACGGCATCAGACTGCATGAGTCCCCGACTCGACCCTGCATGCTTGAGATCCGGATTATTCGAAGCCGCCGCGTCGAGGTCTGCTGGACCGATGACAACTCCCTCCCAATCGAATTCTTCGATCTGGTGTTGGACGTCGGTGGCCTGACGCATGATCGGGGCCGCGGCAAGTGGGTCACCGCCGCACATGGCCGCGATTGCCCTGTTCTGGTGGAGAAGTACCCGCTCGTATGGGCGTGGCAGATAATCACGAAGCTGGTCGCTCAACATGGCTGCGCTAACCGTGTTGGTAAATCCAGCGGCACTTCCACCTTGCTCGTCCTCATCGATGGCCCGGATGACCCGGTCCGTTTCGTCGAGTTTGACTCTGGCCTGGGCGTATTGACCCGCGTCGAGCAGGACTGTCCCCGATTCAAGTCCTGCCCAGACGGTGTCTTGGTCCTCTGGCTGGCTCATTGTTTTGACGGTGTCCGCGGCCTGCTGGACCTTGCATTGACCATGCAGATCTCGAGCGGACCATACATCGGTTGATTTGCATCCCACCAGCGTGAGTAAACAACCCGCGATCAGGCCCGTGACTATGGTGGCTCGATATTTCCTGTATGGGTTCGGCTTTGAATTGTTCACGTTTCTCGCCTCCTACAACCTAACAAGATGTTCAGTCGGATCACTCGCTTCAAGTGATGTGCCCTCTGTATAGTGCGGACCCACCCGCTGAAATCTCCATGCGGCGGTCCAGTTACCGGGGGGTGATAAAAAAGCCACTATTTTGAGATTTCAGCTGGGGAATCATACTAGATGGTGCCCCATCAAGCGTTCGGTGCCGCATGACAGAGTGTGAGGGTGCGGATTCCCATACCATGCCCGGTGCGCGAGAGGAAACCGATGACAGAATCCAGAATCCCCAAGTTTCTTGCTGTTGCCAGCGTGGTACTCGGTGGTGTGGGCCTTTGCTGGGGGCAGGGAATGTCTGGCGGCAAGGCCGAGGAATCGGCTCGACAGTGGGCTGAGTCCGTGCTGCTCTCGCCAAATGGGGCCGCAACCACAGTATGGGAGCCCTCGGCTGGAAAGCTCATCGGCGTTAGCGTCGATCGGGCGGGCTCAGCGGAATCGAGTGCGGTTCGTATGTCCAAAGGGCAGGCTAAGTTGCGGGTGCAGAACGCGCTTGTGGAATACGTCGTTCTAGCACCGGTTGTGGGGGATGACTGGCAGGCTGTTGGCACCGAATTGGCGAAGGCTCCGGGCGGATGGATCGTTGGCGGCGATCTCAAGGGCGTCCATTATCGAAATATGATCGACCTTCCTGACACACGGGTGGCGGTGGTCGCCCGGGGGTCGAGCGATCGGGTCGTGCCGACGAGTTACCCATCCTCGTCCCAGATTGCGGATGCCCATCGCCGAGTCATCCTCCG
>CAZGFN010000104.1:0-4950 GCA_964524945.1 uncultured Isosphaeraceae bacterium | reverse complement strand
TGCAGCAGGCACCATAGGCCATGGGGGCATAGTCGAGACACACGGCGCCGCAGGTATCGACACCGTAGACGCCCTGCACGACACTGACGCTCGTGTCCTCATTGTTCAGACTGTCACAGATGTCCGCTGTGGTCAAGCCTTCGTCACCGAGGCAGGACTTTCGCCATACCTCGTCGCCACTGGGGAATACGCCATCTGGATCGACGAGCTGGAAAATGCAGCAGATGATCAAGTTAGAACCGCGAAGGTTGCGATTTTCCATGAATTCACGGTTTCGACGACGCGCCTGATCGTGGGCTCGATCCATCGAGTCCAAGAAGCGTTCCATTTGAATGTCCGCTGAGGCGATCTCGATTTTCTTGGGGATCGGCAGAGGTCCTTGCTCCATTCGCTCGGCGTGATCGATGAACCATTGTTCCCGCTCCAAGAAGTGCGGAGTATCGGTGCTCCAGTAATCCGGGTCGGGAGTTGGATCGACCGTGGGCTTGGAAGTGGTCGTCGGGCGAGGGCGTTCCTTGGCGTCAAGCACAGCCTCTGGGAGCTGCTGGACCTTGACGACCGATGCGTAGTCAATGGCACTGTCGCTGACAAAGTGCTTGGCAGCTGCGGCCACGGCGCGAGGTGTGCCATCGGCCCAGAATGTGGCGGCGATGTCGGGCATCACCGTGTCACTGCGATGTTCAATCGCCAGGCGAAGGTCATCAAGTTTGGCGTCGGACATGGTGACCGCGGGGGTCAATTCCAAGCCGAATGCTTCAATAGAACGGTTGACCGAGGAGACGTCTCGACCCGTCAGGGATAACAGGCTGCCGTTTGGAAGCAAGCGTGCGCGGTAGTCGTCTTGGAACTTGATTTTGAGTCGCGATGCGCCTGGTGTAGTCAGCGTGGCGCGTCGAGGTTCGTGTTCAACTGGCGCTACGTGGCGAGCGCGGCTCGCCTGCGGACCAGAAGCAGGAGGCGCGGGACGTGCAGCCAGCACGGCACCGGTTGCGGCCAAAGAAAGAACAGTCAGGGCCGCGGCATGTTGTGACACCATGATCAAAGTCTCTCGTCTCTCGTCGGAGCTGAACTCCGCCCCAGTGAGTCAAAGTGGACCCTGTGAAGGGGTCCGGAAGGAGTTTCCCAAAATCGGGACAAGCACGCAATTCCTCCACCCAATCATTCGCATGCAATCATCTCTCAGATGCGACATTGTGGTGGATAGCCCTATCACCTCAGCGGCAGGCCACGTAAGTGTACCGGGAGAATGTAGTTGCCGCCGTCATTTTGGGGCTTCTAGGGCACCCCGAGTGTGACCATGCAAAACGACAGCGACCCGGCGTAAGCCGGGTCGCTGATCAAGGCAAGTGGGGCTGGTTTAGCCATCGGTTGAGCCAGCCGGGGCTGGTTCTGGTGCGGCTGTTTCAACCTCAGGAATCACTACCGATGGTGGCTGTGCACCACGGGCTTCGGCGGCCTGGGCAGCTGCGGCCTGCAGGGTGGCCAAATCGTCCTCCTCAGTCACTGGGGGCTCGGCGAGGTGCTCGACCTGCATATCCACATAGCTGCGGAAACCGGTGCCAGCGGGGATCAGGTGGCCCAGCAGGACGTTTTCTTTGAGCCCACGCAAATCGTCCACGGCTCCCTTGAGGGAAGCTTCCGTGAGGACCTTGGTGGTCTCTTGGAACGAGGCACTGGACAGGAAGGATTCTGACTGGAGCGATGCCTTGGTTATACCCAGAAGCAAGGTCTGGCCTGTAGCGGCTTGCCCACGCTTGCTCTTGGCTGCGGACTTGCCCTCAGCCTCAGCCAAGGCGTTGGCTTCCTTGACCTCGTTTCGATCGATCATGTCTCCAACCACCAGATTCGTGTCCCCAGCATCGGTGATGCGAACCTTATTGGCGACTTCCTGGTTACGCCTCCGGAAGAAGTGTCGATCCAAGACTTCCTCAGGCAGCAAGCCAGTATCCCCAGGCCGCTTGACGAGCACCTTGGAGAGCATGCACGACAGAATCGTTTCAATGTGCTTATCCGAGATGGGGACGCCCTGAGCTCGGTAGACATTCTGGACTTCGTCGAGCATGTAGTTGAATACGGCTTCTTCACCGCGAATATCAAGAATTTCCTGGGGCACCAGCGGCCCTTCGGTCAGCGGTTCGCCTGCTTCGACATAGTCACCTGCGTGCACAAGCAAGTGTTTGCCCTGGGGCACGTGGTGATCGATTTCTTCGCCGACATCGGATATGACACGGACGGTCATCTTGTTCTTCCGGACATCGTCATGTAGTTCGACATGACCAGACACTGTTGACATGATGGCCGGATCTTTGGGAATTCTGGCTTCGAAGATCTCGGTGACTCGAGGGAGACCACCGACGATGTCGGCGCTGCCCGCGACGTCCTTGGGTTGCCGTGCAAGCATTTCACCTTGCTTGATCGGCTGATCTTCGGTCACCTCAATGCGGCATTTGGCCGGAAGGTGGTGGAAGTCAAGGATGTGGCCTTCTTTGTCTTCGATGAGAATTTGTGGGTGCATCTCGCCAGTGTGTTCGATGACGATGAGCTCTGATTTTTCGGCGGCCTTGGCCTGCTCGCTTCGAATGGTCTTGCCAATTTCGATATCGCGGAATCGCACTACACCTGTCTCTTCGGCGAGGATTGGCGTGAGGTGAGGATTCCACTCGACGAGCACATCGCCCTTGGAAACCGTGTCGCCCTCGCCGTAGTGGATAATCCCACCGTAGGGCACCTTGTACTTCTCGAGTTCCCGACCACGCCCATCAAGGACGGCCACTTCGCCCTGTCGCTTCAACGCGATGAGCTTGTCGGTGCCGTCGACATCGACCGGCACGTGACGGCAATCACGAAGTTTGATCGTGCCGCCGTGGGCTGCGCGATACGACGTTTCGGTCAGGCTGCGTGATGCGATGCCACCCGTGTGGAACGTCCGCATCGTGAGTTGGGTACCAGGCTCACCAATCGACTGTGCGGCGATGGTGCCAACGGCCAAGCCGCCTTCGACCAAACTGCCTGTGGACATGTCTTGTCCGTAGCAGCAGGCGCAGACACCTTGGTTGGCATCACACGTCAGTGGGCTGCGGACCTGAACCGAGTCAATACCAAGTTTCTCGATCTTCTCACCGAGTTGTTCAGTAATCAGGTCGTTCTCGGCCACGATGACTTCGTCGGTCAATGGGTTGATGACTGTCTGACGACTTGCACGCCCTCGAACCACTTCTCGCAGCGGCACGTCGACTTCTTCGCCCTTGTAGATGGCGCGTTTGGTAATGCCACGTCGCGTGCCACAGTTGTACTCGGTGATGACGACGGCTTGAGCGACGTCGTAGAGTTTTCGTGTCAGATAGCCCGAGTCCGCCGTCTTGAGGGCGGTATCGGCCAGACCTTTTCGGGCACCGTGCGTCGATGAGAAGTACTCAAGGACGTTGAGACCTTCACGGAAGTTGGCGCGAATTGGAGTTTCGATGATCTCGCCGCTGGGCTTGGCCATCAAACCACGCATGCCAGCCAACTGTTGCATCTGGCTGACGTTGCCACGAGCACCCGAGGTTGACATGAGGTAGACCGGGTTCAGGTACTTGTGGCCATCATCTGAGTCGATGGGCAGTTCCTTGAGGCTGCCAACTTCTCGCCGATCATTCTTCAGTGTGCTCACCAATGACTTGGTAAGTTCCTCGCGGCAATGCGCCCAGATGTCCAGCAACTGGTTGTGTCGTTCACGCTCGGTGATGGCACCAGCGTGGAAGGCTCGCTCGATGCGGTCGACCTTCTTCTGGGCATTCTTGAGTAGTTCCCCCTTGTTGGAGGGAATTCGAAGGTCAGTGATGGCGATAGACAGGCCAGAGGTCGTGGCTGTTCGGAAGCCAATGTCTTTGAGGTCATCAAGCAACGTGAGGGTCGCATCACGTCCGCACAGGCGGAACGTGTCGTCGATCACGCGGCTGCATCCACGCTTACCTAGTTCGCAGTTGTAGAAGGGCATGCCATCAGGCAGAATCGAGGCAAACCGGAGTCGACCAACGGTCGTGATGACACGGCCATTGTCGTCGATTGGCTCGATGGGGCCTTTCTCAGACTTGACCTGTGTGGTAAATCGCCGCAGACGCACCATGATGGGCTCATGTAGTCCAATCTGGCCGTATTCAAGCGCCAAGAGTGCTTCTGGAAGATCTCGGAAGGCGTGCAACTCAGTCAGCGGCTTCATCAGTTCATTGTTCATGTGCGTGAGGAAATACACACCCATGATGATGTCCTGCGAGGGAGACACAATCGGGTTGCCGTTGGCCGGCGAGAAGATGTTGTGCGTTGACAGCATCAGCACGTGGGCTTCAACCTGGGCTTCGATCGACAGGGGCAGGTGGACGGCCATCTGGTCGCCGTCGAAGTCGGCGTTGTACCCAGTACATACCAGCGGGTGCAACGTGATGGCGTTGCCTTCGACAAGCACTGGCTCAAAGGCCTGAATGCCCATGCGGTGCAGGGTTGGGGCACGGTTGAGCAGCACTGGATGTTGGTAAATCACCTGCTCGAGGATGTCCCACACCTCGGGATCGCGGCGTTCGAGCATTCGCTTGGCGGACTTGATGGTGTCGGCCAGTCCGTGCTCTTTGAGACGTCGGATGATGAAGGGTTGGAACAGTTCCAATGCGATCTTTTTGGGAAGTCCGCACTGGTGCAGTTTTAGATTTGGGCCCACGACGATGACAGACCGAGCGGAGTAATCGACCCGTTTGCCCAGCAGATTTTCACGGAAGCGACCCTGCTTGCCCTTGATCATGTCGGTGAGCGACTTGAGCGGACGGTTGCTGCTACCAAGCACCGGTCGACGGCAACGGTCATTGTCAAAGAGCGCGTCGACTGCTTGCTGGAGCATCCGCTTCTCGTTGCGGATGATGACCTCGGGGGCGTTGAGGTCCATCAACTTCTTGAGGCGGTTGTTGCGGTTGATGATGC
>CAZGFN010000103.1:2118-4974 GCA_964524945.1 uncultured Isosphaeraceae bacterium | reverse complement strand
CTCAAACTCACACACAGCGTTATTGATGGTGCACGTAGCCATGTCGCTCCACTCCTCGCCGCCATCAAATGCGGTGAGACAAGGCATGGTAGCGGAGCGAGGGTCAGATACAGATGTCAGTCGCCGGCCGTGGCAGGATCCGAACGGATCAATTCAAGGAGATGTGCTGGTGGCTGTGAGACGGCACCATCGGCGTTTCGCTGAACCTTGGTGACTTTGACATCCCGATGCCTGCCCTTGCAGCCCTGCAACATCGAGGATCGATTGCCACAAATCGTTATCACCGGACCAGACGTGCTTAGTACGCACTTCCCAAGAGTTCAATGTGCTTTGTGGGGTGAACGTACAGATCACGCGTGCTTGTCTGGTTGGCTTGCTGGCGTCAAATACATCGACCGCGACAGCGGCGACGGATCCATGAAAGTGATGGTGCAGTGGTGGGGCTTCAACACCATAGAGCCACATGTTTCCCATCTTGTGGGCGAGGTCTATGTATTGGGGCGGCATGAGTCCCGGCGGCTCGATCGGCAGGGCCCATTAGTCGGAAGGTGGGGCGCAGCCGCTCAGGGCGCATGCCAAGGCAAGCCCGGGGACGAGTCATGGAAGGCCCATGAAGCAGTCAGAACCCCACCGATGGCTTTGTCCCCTGCTTGGAGATATCTACAATTTCAGACCACGCTTCGCCTCCGGGTTCGAACATGCGAGTGAGTGTCAGGCGGAACATGTAGTCTGTCTGCTTCATTCGACCGGCGCTGCGTTTGATCTGGGTGATCTTTCCGGTGAGTGCGAAATCGGGATGGAACACGTCAGAAGCAGTCTTTCCTTCCAGAAAGGCCTTTCGTTTGAGTGCGTTTTGTGCGACCTTGGATTCAGCGTTGCTGCCGTATGCGGTTTCGAACTCGGCTTGGCCGGAATTGGCAAGTTGGGAGCGCATTCTGAAGATGAGCGTGCCAGTGTCAAATCTGCTGCTTGTGTCGTTGACAACGCTGTCGAGGACAAGTTTGGCTGGCTGGTGCGGGGCTGTCTTGAGCACACCTGTTGAAAGCAGCGACTCAAGCATTCCTGAGGTCGCATCCATCAAGTCCTGAATATCAACTTCACCAACACTTACGATAGATTGGGTGCCGCCGGGTTCAATTCGCTGGGCCTTCTGTTCACAGGCCGACAGGAGGACTGGGGCAAGGGCCAGAACCAGTATGTTGCGAAACATGAATACTCTCCGTATTGGTTGAAGAATTAGTTCGAACGCCGGACTTCGAGCGAGAAGTCGGCAGCGGTGTCATTGGGAGCAACCGACATGAGCGTCTTTGAGCCACCCGATGCAATCGACGCGGATTTCCAGACGGACATGGGTGATGCGATCGTGTTGCCGTTTGGATCCATCCACGTGAATCGGTACGCAAATCGACGATATCGAAAGTCATCGTTGCCGACATCGACCTGTGCTTGCAGTGGTCCACCCTGTGTTCGGGAGAGACGTACGTCGGTGCAATGCAGGAAGAAATCGGTGAGAACATCGTTGATCTGTTTGCGAAGAGGCTCAACGGAGTCGGTCGCGGCTGTGGTCCGCGTGCTGACTGTGTTGACGCTTCCACATCCCCCAAGGGCTATGGCGGCGATGCAGAGTGATGTGGCAACACCAACATTCATTGGACTGTCTCTGTCGTGGTACCGGTGTCGGCAATGATCGGCTTTGTGAGGTTCGGAACATCTCCGGTCAACTGAATGGACACAACAGCGGGCGAAGGTGCTTGGGCGGAGGGCAGGGTGACAACCACCAGATTGCACTCGCCAGAGACGACGCCGATGTCTCCGAATTCTCGAGACCCATCTGCTGTGATGTGAACTCGTGCATCTTCCGGCGTCGGCACACGGCAGACATGGATCTGCTTGGGGAGTGTTCGCCAACTTCGCAGGTCTGCTGACGTAGAGGCAGCCTGATATATCATGCCCGCAAGTTGACCATATGAGCCAGCGGCCTCTCCTGCGGCCCAAGTGGCGGCTGCCTTGGCAGCAGAACTTCCGATTTCCTGCGCGACGATCGTTGGAAGGCGAACACTGAATTCACTGCCGACAACGCCGTCCATGTCACAGAGAGGCGAGGCTCGAACACCCTGGACGTTACTGGTTGCGACCGTCAGATGCTGGACGTGATCATCATTCGGCTGTAGTTGAGGGAACGCCGCCGATACATAATTGACATTTCCAAGAGGGATGGGAATGTCAAGTCGCAACTCCTCAAGATGGGGCGCACGTCCGGTCATGAAATACACCCAAGTCGTTGGCGGCTGAGTCCAGAGTTGAGGGTTGTTCAAAATCACCAGATCTTCCTCAAGGGCTGGCCGGCTATCTGGATTGGTTGCAGCTACTTGTCGAAGTTCAAACCGGGCACCGTCGCGATCTGCAGCATCGACACCACAGGCCATCAGGTACACGCCTCGAAGATGCGAAGCGAAGGGATTCTGAAAATCCTCGTGGCCTCGAAGATCCTCTAGATTGGTGTAATGCTCTGCTAGGCAATCCGGGATGTCATCAGACACCGCGTCTCCGACGCCATCTTCTTCGGCCTGTTCTTTGGCAGCCTGCTGAGCGGCCTCAATCTCCGCTGCGTAGCGGTTCTTGGCATCATCTTGCCAGTCTTGGGCGAGTCGGAGTTCAACCCGGGCGGCATCGCGATCTCCGAGTGCCAGGCAGTTGATGGCGTTGAGCGAATGACACATGATTCGCTCGGGCGGAGTTCCCTTGTAGGTTGCCATGGCTTGATTGACCGCCGTGGTGGCAAGGGCCTCCGTTACTTTGTCTTCGGCCTTGGTATCCAGATATGGCCGGGTGTCGGAATAGACGGCGTCATAGTAG
>CAZGFN010000103.1:0-2018 GCA_964524945.1 uncultured Isosphaeraceae bacterium | reverse complement strand
GTTCAATCGACTGTTGCTGAGGAACTCCGCAAGCGCCTTGGCCTTCGCCAGCTCAGCTTCTCGCATAACGGCACCATCCTTGAGGCTTTCGAAGAACTTCGTCTGTTCCATCCATTGACGGCGCCCTTCGATGGACAGCGCAACCGGGATCGTCAGGCTCATGCCAGGGCGGACCACCATGAATTTCTCGTACGTTTCGACCATTGGCCGTTCAATGCGAATCTTGTGAGGTCCAGGTGTGATTGGGACGACGCCTGGAACCGTTCCGGCAAGCATGCCGTCCACGATGAAAGAGCACGCCATCGGCTCCATCTGGTAGCGATTGGCACCGATGATGTACTCGCCGTTTGGCTGCTTCACGATCTCCGGAACACTGAGATCCGCCAAGGTGATTCGAACTTGGACCCCGGTCGCTTCGGCAACCGCGGTTGGCTTGCGAGTGGTTGGTTTCGCCATGGCAGTGCGGACTTCCTGACCGATCTTCTCGGCGTCCTGCCGTAGCAGTTTGTCGATATTGAACGTGCGGGTAAGCGATTCCGTCTGCCGCAGCCCTTCATTTGCCTGGGCGAGGCCAGAGGCGATACTGCCGCCAGTGCCTCCATCAAGAACGTTCCACTGAATGTCTAGCGTGTAGAAGATGTTGTCATAGTTGCCGCGCTCTGGGTGGCGGACTTGGCGGAGATCTGTAATCAGAGACGTGATGGTGGCGATCAGAAGCCCGTCGGCTCCGAGATTTCGGGCGAGTGCCACGGCGGAACTCTGGTCTGAGAGCAGCCGATCCGTCATGGTGTTCATGGGATCGCCGGTGCCGGCATTGGCTCCAGTTGTTGCGAAGGCGCTCACAGCATTGAGGAGTTCTGCTCGATTGATGACCTCGATTTGATTACTGGTAAGCCACGCGGTGATGTAACTCTCCAAGACCGAGACCTTCTCATCTGGGACGTCTGGAGACACGTTACGAACAAACAGTGCGAGCTTAATGGGTTTCGCAGGTGGTGCCGCCGAGGCCGCAGCAGGTGCGGGCTGATGAGCAGATGGCGGGGCCGCAGCAGGTGCGGGCTGATGAGCACCTGCCGCCCCAGCACCTGAGGGGGCGGAGGCGGAACCACTTGGTGAGGCATTCGGGGCAATGCCTGCTGGAAGCCCTTCAGGGCTATGCCGCAGGATGTTGCCCCTATCGATACCGTTGTCTTCGATAGCCTTGGCCTTGGCAAACTTTGGCAGCACAGATGTGACCTTGGCCCAGCCAAGGTGGATCTCCTCGGATCCGTACGACTCCCCAGTATCCTCATCGATCATCTCATCGCCGGGGTAGAAGACCTCCCAGACCTGGCCCACTTCGACCCCGGTTCCTTTACCACGCGTGAACGTGATGTTGCCCATCGTATAGGCGAGGACCTTGGCTGGAACAATCGCATCCATGATGAGATTTGCTGCCTTCTCTGCGAATTTCTTGGTCATACGACCAATGAGCACATTTGTTTTGCGGCCGTCCGCCCTAGCACCAGCTATGACCTCGCTTGTTTCAGAGTCATCCAGCGCAATTGATGCCGACTCCAGTAACTCCGTCGTTGTCGAGTCAAAAATCTGTAGCGTCGCTTGCAGCTGGATAGTCCGTCGTTCAGCCGTGGCAGCACCGAATCCTCCCTCGACCACCATTCTCTCTGTGTAATCCTGGTAGTTATCTGCGGTGACCGTTGCGACATACTTTGCGCCTGCCGCCTGAAAAGCACGGGCTCGTTGCGAATCATTCGGATCGATGTCCCCCGAGTCCGTGAGCTCTTGCTCGTCGAGAATCGCCTTCCAGTTGATACCCGACCGAGCGACGATGGTGAATCGCTTCGTTTTCGAGAGCGTATCGGAGAGTTGGGTATCAGAGCCTTGCAGGATCTGCTCAAGCACATTGAGTTGGCCCTGGGCCCTGGCCTGCGCGAGGACGGCTTTGGTTGCCGTGATTTCTGAGATCGCAAGCGTGGGCTTCTCGGCCGCTGCTGTCGATGCAGCAATTGCGACGGACA
>CAZGFN010000102.1:0-5148 GCA_964524945.1 uncultured Isosphaeraceae bacterium | reverse complement strand
TCGGAATGCCGTCCTGGTCATTGTCCGGACCGAGTCGTTGGGATCCGCGTGGTGCCGAGGTATCAATGCGAACCACACGGGCAGAAAGCCGCTCTGGCTCCGCCAGGGTGGCAACCAAGGGGCCTCCCAGAACAAAACTCACGCTGAAACAGAGAGTTAGATTGCGCATGAATGCCCTCCAAGCCGAGCGAGTATACAAGCGCCCTCAGGCCCGCCAACATGAATTATGGTCTATTTAGCCCGTCATCAGCAGGGGCCGAATGCCGCCACGACCAGCAGAACATCATTCACATCCACGATTCCGTTGCCATCGGCGTCACCAGCAGGGTCCGCTGTGCCGTAGGCACCGATGACGGCCAGCACATCGTCAACATTGACATTTCCATCACCATTAAGATCACCCTGACACGGGTCGTCATCGACGCACTCGCTCTTGGACAATACGACACCGTCAAAGCCAGCTTCGACGACCGAACCGTCTCCTGAGTCATCGGCGATAGCGCGGATCTGGAAGGCATCGACGCCATCCAAACCGGATGTATCGAGATCAAAGTTCGCTTGGATCCAGCCACCCGACGTGCCATCTCCAGCAGGCCCAATGACCTCCAGATTCATCCAGTTGCTGGACCCAACTGCTGACCACTGAATGGACATAATGTCTTCATTGGGTGCCCCACCAAAGTCATTGGAATACCAACGCCAGTACGACAACTGCCACCCGTCGCCAGGAGTCTCCAGCACCGGGGATGTCAAAATAGTGTCACCGCCATCGACGTCGCTGTTGCCCGATACATTGTCGGTGAGCCAGCATTGTCCGCTGCCATCGGCATCGGTTGGTGGGTCGCCGCGTACACCACCGCCTGCGGGCGTGCCGCGTTCCCACTGACCATCGCTTGCGCTTCCGCTGACATTCCAGCCTGGATCGCTCTCGCCGTCGTCATCAAAGACAACTTCAATCGACGACACAACGTTCGAGGTCAGTACATCCGTCGGCGCCCCCATGGGGTACACCATGCTGGTTCCAGACACACTCTCAACTGAAACGTAGTACTCAGGTGTGTCAACGCAGTTGAAGGCTGGCAGTGTCGCCATGTAATTGTCACCAGACAGGTGCGTCAATAACGTCTGATTGAAGACGCCACCGTCATCGCGATGATGCAACATTGCGGTGGCAGCGTTTGGAGTCTCGCTTCGAGGCGAAATCGTGACGGAAAATGGCGTCACATCATCGATCGATACGTTGGCGGGGTGACCATCTGGCAGTGCAATGGTCATGGGCGTACCAGCGTCTTCGATCAGAACCATCGCTGCTTGAAAATTCTCCTGAGCGCAGGGAAGAATCTCACTTGGAGGCGGATTGAATCCGGCGCCGTCGCCCGAGGCGGGACGCAACTCAATCGTGTATGAATAGGCTCCATAAGTGTCGTATGGCCAATCGATCAGGGTGCCACTGGCACAGTAGAGAATGGTGCACGGGTTATCGTGGACGTAATACTTGCCATACACAGACGCGATGGCATCAGACATAGCGCCACCGATCGAGTGCAACTCATCCCAATCTGGTGGCGGCACGGTGGTGTAGCCTCTTGGCTCCAACACAAGTTGTGAGTAGGAGTGAAAGTCAATCTGTGACTTGATGTTGCCGTGATCCAAACAGTAGCCGGATAATGCCTGCACTTCCGGTTCACTCATCGAAGCCGGACCGACATAGATATCACTGCACGGATCGGTGCTGGTGCTTTCGCCGCCATTCCAGTCACTTGACCAGTTTCGATTGAGGTCGACACCCTCACACGAGCCGGAGTTGTTGCGACGGTTCTTTCGCCAGTAGCGATCCCCACCAGAGGCATAGGTGTACTCAAACCCATCTGGGTTGGTCACCGGAATCACGATCACTTCAACCCGATCAAGCAGGGCGGTGATGGCTGGATCAACTCCATAAGCATCTACGAGTGTGTCGGCGATGTACATCGTGGTGGATGGCGAGATCCACTCTCTGGCGTGTTGACACCCATTGAATAGCACCGCGGGCTTATCGCCTCCGCCAGCATTGATGACCACGCCGCGGATGTCGCGACCCTCATGGCTTTGCCCAAGCGTGATACTTGAGACGAGACCCGGATGGCCACTGACCAGATCATTCATTCGCGTGAAGAATTCCGGTAGTGTGCGAAAGTCGCTGTAGAAAGGATCGCCACCCCGTATGGCGGCCGCACGCCGAATTTCCAGCCGCATGGCGTTTCGCTGCGCTTGAAACTCAGCAAGGTCTTCGATAATCGCCGCGTGTTGGATGCCGAGGGAATCAATCAACGCCAGATCATCGGCGTCCACAATCCATGGGCCAAGACCAGGGGTCGGGCGACATGCCAATCCGCTCACTCCGTTTGCCAGCAGCATCGACACGGTGCCGTCATCTGGCACATCCAGTTCCAAGACTTGCAGCCCAACATAGTCGGCCGGATCGGGCATTGGAACTGCGGCTAATGCAGTAGTACTGACAGCCAGCAAACTCACGATGATCGATCGAATCACGGCGTACTCCTCTCCTCCGGATTGTCTTCCCCACACTCAGTCAGTCAAGCAGTATGACACAAAGAAGACGGGGAGAGGGGCACGAAATGGTCAGATTCAACACGCTCAGTGGCGAGCCAGCGCCCCCATCGGGTCCCACGGGGCTAGCACAGTGGGTTCTGTGGTCAGCGCAGCCTGCAAATCTTCACTCAGCCGCGATCGATGGGCTGCGATTTCGAAGACATATTCATCAAACCATGAGTCGTTCATGGTCTGGAATCCCTTGCGGCCGACCCCCTCGTCACCCCACGAGTTCTCCACCCGCCAGCGGCGAGGCGATCCATCCAAGACATCCACGCCGGTGAAGAGCATGGCATGGGTCATGGCGGTGTGGTGATACTGGAGGCGATCATTCTTGTTGAGTCCGTCGGCCTGGCCGTACAGGCTGTCGAAGTCCATGAGATTGGCATCCCACAGCCCGACCTGTCTCTGGAACTGCTTGCCGACATCACAGCCGAACCAAACCGGCTCACCGTCCTCAAGCGTGTCGATAGCAGCCCGCTTGATCGTGTCCATATCGACATTGAGGTACACAACCCGTTCTCCGCCAACGATATTGCCCAAATACTCGACGGTGTACGTCTGTCCAAATGGATGCTCGGGCCGCGGATCGTGCACGAGGCACACGTACTCTTCGATCGGGAGATCAACATACCGCTCGGCAAATTGCCGCGGCGTCATCTCGCCCTCTCGATGAAAGTTGCGATCCTTGTCGTTGTATTGCCATATGAAAGATGTGGGCGGTTCTCCAAGGTGCGTACAGAGCACGCGCCAGATCGTCGCAAGTTGTGTGTCCTTGATTGCACGAGCTTCATCCTGCGATGCGCCCCCTTCGATGGCGACTCGCAAATCCCGCGCGAAACCCCGCAGGAATCCCTTGCATACCGCGTTCATACGCATGGTGTTTGAGGAAGACTGCGACTCGGGCATCATGTCCTTGGGGACGAGCCCATGTCGCTTGACGAGATTGACAAACATGTTCCACTGCCCGCCATCATCGAGCGGGTAGTCGAGCAGGAACGCGACATACCGATCTTCAAGTTGTCGACCAGCCGTTTCGATGATGCACTCAAGGAACCAATTGGCCCGCTCAAACTTGTCCCAGAAGAGTGTGTAGTTCTGGCTGAACTCAAACTTCTTGACATTCATTCGCTTCATCACACCAGCCCGGAAGAGATTCAGCGCGGCAAACATCCAGCAACGACCGGACTTCTTTTGATTCGTGACGGACCAATCATCGATCCATGTACTGAATGACCAGTCCGTTGAGGCGACGATATCACGATTGAGCGCCGCTTCATCGGCGCCCACTTTCGTGACGGCGTTACGGGCCAAACGGTAGGCCGGGTCATCATTCAGTTCGTGGCGGAGCCCGACTAGGTAATCGTCGGTCATCGTGCCACCCGGTGTTGTCAGGGTGCTCATGGCAGCCATGGTATGGCGTGAAGCTTGGACCCTGCAAAAAAAGAAGCACGGGGCCGATTACTCGGCCCCGTGCAACCCGGTGTACCGACCCACCGTGGGTCGGAAGTGTGCATTGTCAGGACTGATCCTCGTCGCGAACTTCATATTCCGCGTCGATCACATCATCTTGGCTTTCAGAGCCAGCACTGGCTGTTTCGCCTGTGTCGGCCGTCTCCGCATCCGCGGCGGACGCCGCTTCATATGCGGCTTTGCCCAACTCTTGTGCCGTCTGAGAAACCTGATTGAGCGCCGCTTCGATCGCGGCTTTATCGTCGCCCTTCAGTTTCTCTTCGAGGTTGCTCACAGCCGACTCGATGGTACCGCGGACATCCGCCTCCACCTTGTCACCGTGTTCTTCGAGTTGTTTACGCGTTGCATACACAACCTGTTCAGCCTGATTCTTGAGTTCGATAAGTTCACGCTTGGCCTTATCGTCGGCTGCGTGCGACTCAGCATCGGACTTCATCTTCTCAATGTCGTCCTTGGACATGCCGCTCGAGCCGGTGATCTCAATGTTCTGACTCTTGCCAGTGGCCTTGTCCGTCGCAGCCACTTTCAGAATGCCGTTGGCATCGATGGCAAATTCCACCTCAACCTGGGGCATTCCACGTGGAGCTACGGGGATGTCAGTTAGATCGAACTTACCAAGCGTCCGATTGTCGTTAGCGAACTCTCGCTCGCCTTGCAGGACATGAATGGTCACGCTCGTTTGACTGTCTGCTGCGGTGGAGAACGTTTCCTTGCGAGATGTCGGGATGGTGGTGTTCTTCTCGATGAGACGCGTCATGAGTCCGCCGAGAGTTTCGACACCCAGGCTCAGTGGCGTGACATCGAGCAACAGGACGTCCTTGACGTCACCTTGCAGCACACCACCTTGAATGGCCGCACCAATGGCAACCACTTCATCGGGGTTGATGGACTTGTCGAGTTCCGCAGTACCGAAGATGGCCTTGGCGATCTCCTGCACCTTGGGGATTCGGGTTGAACCACCGACCATGACGACGTCGTTGACATCGCTATTAGACAGACCAGCATCTTTCAGAGCCATTTTGCATGGACCTTCGAGGCGTTTGAAGAGATCTGCCGCGAGCTGCTCAAAGTTAGCTCGCGTCA
>CAZGFN010000101.1:0-5217 GCA_964524945.1 uncultured Isosphaeraceae bacterium | reverse complement strand
AAATGCCCTGTGCAAGACTCGAACTTGCGACCCGCTGATTAAGAGTCAGCTGCTCTGCCAACTGAGCTAACAGGGCCTGAAAGAACCCCCTCTAACATACTGGGCGAAATTGTACCGAATCGCCCCGGCCACCGCCCAGGCGCAGCACCGTGTTAGGAAAGCTCACTGACCTCCTGAGCATTCAGAGAACTGGGTGGATGAAGACCCGCAATGACTTCGATGGCCTTTCTAATGTGCTCGCACGCGGCATCGAGCATCTCGGCGGTCGTATCCCGACACCAACTAAACCGAACCGAACCGTATGCAGCCGAATCGATATGACAGGGCTGCCGCCCCATTGCCTCAAGCACCGATGAATTCTTCACAGCACCCGATGAACACGCCGAACCTGCAGAAGCATCGAGACCGCCCTCAGACAACACCAACAAGAGCAGTTCAGCTTCAATACCTTGGAACCCAATATTGGATGTCGACCAAATTCGCGGGGCCGACTCGCTGTTGATGCAAATCGTCGGAACCGCGCGGCACACGGCCTTCTCGAATCGATCTCGTAGCGGCATCATGGCCTCATGCCCGCCTGCGGTGAGCCAGTCCATTGCTTCAGACGCGGCCACTCCCATTCCAACAATGCCCGGCACGTTCTCAGTGCCACCTCGTCGGCCACGTTCTTGACCTCCGCCAATCACCATCGACTGCGTCTGCACGCCTTCCCGAACCCAGAGCCCACCAATACCCTTCGGGCCATGGAACTTATGCCCGGCGAAACTGAGCATGTCCAGCGGAAGCGACGACACGTCTATTGGCATTTTCCCAACCCACTGCGTCGCGTCCGAGTGCATGGGAATACCAGCATCCCTACACATGCAGGCCAACTGCTCGATTGGTTCAATCACCCCTGTTTCGTTGTTGGCCCACATCACGCTCACCATCGCGATGTCGTCGCCACGCTCCGCGATCAATGACTCCAGTGACGCTGGATCAACCCGACCAGCGGCATCCATCCCCAGATGCACACATTCGATGCCATCACACCCAAGCACCTCCATCTGTTCCCGAACAGCCGAGTGCTCCACCGCCGAGGTCAGGACAACACACCGCTGACCACGCTCCTGAAGCAAGGATCGAATGGCCGTGTTGACCGATTCGGTGCCTCCGGATGTAAACACCAATTCCTTTGGATCGGCTCCAATCAACGCGCTCACGCAGGCCCGCGCCAACTCGACTTGGCGTCTGGCTTCCTGGCCGCTTCGGTGAATGCTCGATGGATTGGCCCATCCAGTGGTCATAGCCTCCACCATGGCCGCGGTTACGGATTCACTTTGGGAGGTCGTCGCGTTTTGATCAAAGTAGAGTCGGCTCATCTGAAACCCCAGTGTAGAAGATGCCCCCCCTCAGCGGGGGCATAGCCCCTGTGGGCCATCTTGAACCCAAGCCAGTACACAAAAAGAGCCCGACTCGCGTTGAGTCGGGCCCTTGTATTCATGCGGCTGAGAGGAGTCGAACCTCCACGAGATTTTACTCTCACTAGAACCTGAATCTAGCGCGTCTGCCAATTCCGCCACAGCCGCCTGGGCGAGCGGCGAAGTATAGCGATCACAGGCCTTCAGAGCAGGTAGCACGCAATCTGAGGGGCCCTATAGGTGATGCTGCAAACATCATCATGAAACGACTGCGAGCGACCAACCCTGACTCTACTTTGACCAAACGGAGTATTGAGCCTCAACGCACCATGAGGCCCCAACTCCCTGTGATATGAACCTGCTACACAGCAATACGAAGAGAGATCACTCGTCCGAGGTTGAGTCCGCCAGAGTCTCGCCAGTAGCGGTCGTCTCCGACACATCCTCCGCAACCGGCTGCCCAATACCCTTAGCCTTGAGCACCAGTTGTCGCAACTCTTCGAACAACTCCGGTCGCTCACGAATATAGGTCTTGGAGTTCTCACGGCCTTGGCCAAGGCGAATCTCGCCATAACTGAACCAGGCCCCCGACTTCTTGATGACCTTCTCGGTGACAGCCAAGTCCAACAAGTCTCCGCTGGCACTAATTCCCTCGTTGAACATGATGTCGAACTCGGCTTCGCGGAAGGGTGGCGCGATCTTATTCTTGACCACCTTGGTGCGAATTCGATTGCCGACATTCTGATCGCCATCTTTGATGGCACCAATGCGGCGGATATCGATTCGCACAGAGGAATAGAACTTGAGCGCCCGCCCGCCAGGCGTAGTTTCGGGACTCCCGAACATGACGCCAATCTTCTCACGCAGTTGGTTGATGAAGATCACAACGCACTTGCTCTTGGCAATGGCGCCCGTCAACTTACGTAGGGCTTGACTCATCAAACGTGCTTGCAAGCCAACGTGGCTATCGCCCATGTCGCCTTCAATCTCAGCCCGCGGAATGAGCGCCGCCACCGAGTCAATCACGATGACATCAACAGCATTGGAACGCACAAGCAATTCGCAGATCTCCAGTGCCTGCTCCCCAGTGTCGGGTTGAGACACTAAAAGACCGCCGAGATCGACACCGATCCGCTTGGCCCACGTCGGGTCCAACGCGTGTTCGGCGTCGATGAATGCAGCGGTGCCGCCAAGCTTCTGTGCATTGGCGATGATCGTCAACGCCAAGGTGGTCTTCCCGGACGCTTCAGGACCGAACACTTCGACGACGCGGCCCCGAGGCACACCCCGCCCACCAAGTGCTAGATCCAAACTCAACGTGCCCGTTCCAATCCCCTCCACAGCGTGTAGTTGCTCGCCGGCCAGCCGCATAATCGAACCGGCACCGAACATGGTGTCAATCTGCCCAAGCGCTCGCTCAAGCGATTCAACGCGAATCTTGTTTTCCTTGGTCGAACCCGCCTTTGAAGTCGTGGATGTTCGTGGCATAGCTGCTGTGTTCCTTCCTTCCGTGGAATCGGCCTTGCCGGCACCGTTGCCCGAGGCCTGTCGAGACCGAACGGTACCACGTTCCCGGACCTTGCCCCCACCTACTGCCTTTGTTCGTCGTCCATTCTGAAATGCCGTGGCCATTATTCGATTCCTTTCGCATACGAGCACCTATTTGTTCGGGTCTTGTCAGGGTGATGATTGTTGCCAACATCATCGGCCACCGCAAGCGATGTTCGGGAAATATTCGGTCATTTTGTCGGCTTTTGTTCGGGTACCTCATGGGCCACCAGATTCATGGACACACCGCCTCGGGCCTCACTCGGCTGGTGGTGCTTCCCAGTAGGGCGTCGGGGGCGTCCATTCGGCCAGATCTAGGCTTTCAAACCAGGCAATGGTCTGAGACAACCCCTCTTCAATTCCAACTGTCGGGGCCCAATCGAGCATGTCCTTGGCCATGGTGATGTCTGGGCACCGCTGCGATGGGTCATCTGGTGGCAGCGGCTTTTGGACCAGTTGTGAACTGCTGCCGGTAGCGGCAAGCACATGCTGAGCGAGGTCGGCGATGGTTCGCTCATGCGGGTTGCCAATATTGACTGGACCCATGAAGTCATCGTGGTTCATCATCCGATGCAAGCCCTCGATGAGGTCCGACACATAGAGAAATGATCGTGTTTGGTCCCCGGTCCCGAAAATCGTGATGTCGTCACCGACAATTGCCTGCCGGATGAAATTGCTCACCACCCGCCCGTCAAATGGGTGCATGATTGGCCCGTAGGTATTGAAAATTCGCACAACGCGAATGTCCACACCATGTCGGCGGTGGTAGTCAAAGAACAGTGTTTCAGCGGCCCGCTTGCCCTCGTCGTAGCAGGCACGCCGCCCAATCTGGTTGACGTTGCCCAAATACTGCTCGCTCTGAGGCGAGGTCGTCGGGTTGCCATAGACCTCACTGGTTGAGGCCTGCAGAATTCTCGCCCCAGTTCTTCTGGCCATGCCAAGCATGTTGATGACGCCCACCGTGGACGTCTTGAGCGTCCGAACTGGGTTGTATTGGTAGTGGCCAGGCGCCGCGGGACACGCGAGGTTGTAAATCTGATCGACATTGGGCACGTAGATCGGGTCGACGATGTCGTGATCGATCAATTCGTAGCCGGGATGCCCTTGGAACTGCTCGATGTTTCGACGACTGCTCGAGAAGAAATTATCGATGCAGAACACCTGTTCGCCCTCATCGAGCAACCTGCGAACGAGGTGCGAACCGATGAACCCGCTTCCCCCTGTAACGACGATTCTCTTGGACATTGGGCAGATACAGCCTTCTAACGGAGCCACGTAGGGCGGCGTTGTACCAGATCCATCAAACCCGCGGCGACTTGCTGCCTCAGGCAATGCGTGGCATCATCGCTGGTGATGGCTTCCCCCACTCATCCAAATCGCTTCTATGGCGGTGCCATGACTGGCACGAGCCTCGACGGCATCGACGCGGCCGTCATCGAAGTGACCGGGGTGGGACTCGATGCCACGGCCAAAATGGTCTCCTCCGCGGAGGGCCCCCTCGAGGTACCGGGACTTCGAGACCTCACACTCGGAGCGGCCTCTACGCCACGACAGTGGGCCACCATCACCACGCTCTTGTCACAGCAAATCGCCGCAGTCCTCAAGCGCGCGGCCACCGCTGTCTCGCTGCGTGGCGCAGTAGTGCATGGGCAAACGATCTTTCATCAACCGCCCTACTCGGTGCAACTGGCCGACGGTGCCATGATCGCCCACGCCATCGGATGCCCGGTGGCCACCATGCTTCGAGCGGGCGATCTGGCGGCAGGTGGACGCGGCGCGCCCATCACGCCCCTTGGCGACTGGATGTTGCTCCGCGACACACACCCACGCGCCATCGTCAACCTCGGAGGCTTTTGCAATATCACCTGGCTGCCAGGGCACGATAAGTACAGCGATATTCACGGCGGCGACATCTGTCCGTGCAATCTCTTACTCGACGAAATTTCCCGGCGGCACTTCAACGCGGCCTTTGACGACGATGGCACCATGGCCGCTGGCGGTTCAATCATCCGCGACCAATGCACTGCGCTTCGGAAGCGACTGGCGGCACTGTCCAACCAGCGCCGTTCCCTTGGAACCGGTGATGAAGTCTTCGAGTGGATCGATGAGATGAACACACATGAACCGGCGGACATCGCCGCCACGGCGGCCGAGGCCATCGGGACGATTGTCGCGGAGTCGACGCAGCGATACGAGTGCAGCGAGGTCATTATCGCAGGGGGCGGGGATCGCCACGAACCACTCATGAAGGCGATCCGGCGGACCATCG
>CAZGFN010000100.1:0-5400 GCA_964524945.1 uncultured Isosphaeraceae bacterium | reverse complement strand
TCGATCACATGCCCGATAAAGGGCACTTCGCGGCCTCCATCAACAAGTCGGTGGTCTATCGAGTGGCTTAGTGGCAGGATGAGGCGGGGCACAACCTGCTCGTCCACGATCCACGGCATCATCTGAGCGCGGCCGACGGCGAGGCATGCAACGGTTCCCGGCGCGATGATTGGTGTGGAGTAGCGTGTGCGGCCCATGGCGCCTGCATTGGAAATCGTGTACGTGGCGCCGTGTGTATCGTCGACACCGAAGGCGCCGCTTCGAGTGTTGTGCGTGATTACAGCGAGGTGGTCTGACAGTTCGCCGACGCCCATGAGATGGGCGTTTCGAATGACCGGCGCGACGATTCCGCGGGGCGTATCGACACCGACGCCGATGTTGATGTACTCATGGTAAACGACTTCGTCCTGTTCGGTGTCGATCGATGCATTGAGGATCGGATGTTTCCAGATGGCGCGGCAAACCGCACGAACCACGAATGCGAGCGCCGTGATACGACGGTCCGGATGTTCGGTATCGGTATATGACCGGCGCATGGATTCGAGTTCGGTGATGTCAGCATCGTTGCAGTCCGTGACGTGTGGGATGGTCTGCCAAGAAGTCTGCATGGCCCGTGAGATGGCGCGACGAGCCTGCGAGAGGCTTTGTCGAACGATGGCGCCGTATTGGTCCGTATCCGCAGTGCCCTTCAGTTCAGTGGTCGGCCTGCTTGGTGCTGGCACTACTCTGGCTGCTGGTATGGGAACGTTGGAGATCGTCTCAGGTGGCGGCGCCGGTTCGGCGGTGTAGGGTCGTTCCAGATCGGCTCGGGTGATGCGGCCGCCAGGTCCCGATCCGCAAATCTCATTCAGATTCACACCTCGCTCGCGAGCAAGTCTGCGAACGGAGGGGGAGGCTGGGGGTCGATGCCGCTGTGGCGGAGAGGCACCGGCAGGAACTTCGGTGGGTAGATCGGAGATCCGTGAAGTCGACGGCGTTGATGGCGCATCGCCTTCATTGGATTCAAAGGTCACCATCACCTCGCCGACATGTACGAGTTGCTGCTCACTGACATGGACTTCGCTAACCAGTCCGGTGACTGGTGATGTAATTTCGACGGCGGCCTTGTCAGTCTCCACTTCCATCAGTGGATCATCCTCATGAATCGGTTGCCCCTCGGCAACGTGGATGCGGATGATCTGCCCCTCGTGGACCCCTTCGCCGAGATCCGGGAGTTTGAACTGGTGCATCGTGGCCGTCATGGTCAGGTCCACTCCATCAGTTCCTTCGAAGCCGCGATGATGTCGTCCGGGTCGGGAAGAAAATGCTGCTCGACTTGAAAGTAAGGGAATGGAAGATCCGGGGCGGTCAAGCGGCGAATCGGGGCGAGCATGTATTCGAATGTATTGCACTCGGTGATTCGGGCGGCGATTTCAGCTCCGATTCCGCAGGTTTGATGCCCCTCGTGCACGATAATGCAACGTCCGGTTTTGGCGACCGACTCGGCAAGCGTCTGCGTGTCCATCGGCGAAATGGTCAGCAGGTCGATGAGTTCGGCCCGAATGCCGTGTAGTTCGGCCAGGTCATCGACCGCTTCGATCGCTGGTCGCATCATTGCTCCATAGGAAATGATGGTGACGTCATCGCCTTCCCGCACGATCTTGGCGCGACCGAGTTCCATCATCTCGGGCGTGTCCGGTACATCTTCACGGAAGGCGCGGTACAGGGCCTTGGGTTCGTAGAACACGACTGGGTCTGGATCCTGAATGGACGCGGCGAGCAGGGCGCGGGCATTTCGTGGTCCGGATGGGATGACCACTTTGAGGCCCGGTGTGTGCGCCCAATAGGCTTCTCGCGATTCGCTGTGATGTTCAACGGCCCGGATTCCGCCACCATAAGGAGCTCGCATGACCATTCGAATCGGATATCGGCCTTGCGTGCGTCCGCGAATGCGGGCCATGTTCTGCTCGATTTGGTCAAACGCCTGCATCGTGAAGCCAGAGAACTGAATTTCGGCCACGGGTTTCATGCCATAGACGGCCATGCCGACAGCAGTTCCGATGATGCCGCATTCGACGAGTGGGGTGTCCATCACACGGTCCTGGCCGTACCGCTCCTGAAGTCCACGGGTGACACGGAAGACGCCGCCATTGACGCCAATATCCTGCCCCATCAGGCATACCGCCGGATCAGCGTCAAGCGCCTCATCGAGCGCGAGGTTCAACGCTTCAACCATGGTGCGATCAGCCATCACTCCACTCCCTTGCGATCAAGACGCTGGAGATATTGCATCCGCTGCTGCTCGAGTTCGGGGCTGAGCGACTCGAAGATGTGGTCAAAAATGGCGTGAGGCTTCGATTTTGCGTTGCGGCGAAACTGCTCGCGAGCCTCACGCACTTCTTGTTCGCATTCTTCACGAACGCGACTGATATCTGAATCACGCAAACGCCCAGTTTTGCTCAACCATGTTTCAAACCGACGAATAGGACAGCGTGCTTTCCATGGTTCCACGACAGACTCATCGCGATAGACAGTGTCATCGTCGGCGGTTGTATGAAGACTCATTCGGAAGGTGACCGCTTCGATCAGCGTAGGGCCGCCCCCGCTGCGGGCTCGCTCGCATGCTTCCTGTGTTGCAGTCAGCATGGCAAGGATGTCATTGCCATCGACTCTGATGGAAGGAATTCCAAGCGCGATACCTCGCATTGCCAACACCGGCTGCATGGTCTGCTTGGAGATGGGAGTTGAAATCGCCCAGCCGTTGTTTTCACACACAAACACGACCGGGGCGCGGTCCACCGCCGCAAGGTTGAGTGCTTCGGAGACGGCTCCCTGTTGGAAAGCACCTTCGCCGAAGTTCACCAGGACGCAGTGTGGGTCATTTGCCCGTCGCATGCCCATGGCGATGCCAGTTGCCGGCAGTACATGCGAGCCGATCACGATTGAAAATGGCAAGTCGTTCACCCCTTCCGGGGGAGGAAACCCATCTGCGTAGCCGGCCCAGAGGGTCATGAGTCGCTCCATTGACCAGCCACGGCAAATTTGCGCGCCAAATCCGCGGTAGGAGGGAGAGAACCAATCCTTTGAACCAAGCGGCCAAACTTGCCCGATCATGCATGCTTCCTGACCGATGTTCGGCGCGAAGGTGCCCATCTGCCCCTGCCGCTGCATCGCGAGCATTCGGGCATCGAAGGCTCGGCTGAGCACCATGGCGCGATGTAACGCAGCGAGTTCTGCGTCCTCGATCTCGGGCACCAGCCCTTGATCGGCTTCGCCGTATTCATTGATGATCTGCAGGCATTCGATGCGCCCGGCATCGATCGAAGCGGGGTTGAAACCATCACGCCGAGGCGGGGGGGCGGCGGCATCGTCGGCACCGGCGGTGGCGTCGCCGTGTAATTCGGATTTGGCTTTGGACATACACCCTCATGGTATCGAAACAGCGTGAAACGCCCAGCGCGGAGTTAGGCTTGTGGTTGTTGAACGCTGGAAGAGATGCATATAGGACATCGCGATCCGAAAGAGCATAAATGGAATCTCAGCGGCATGGTCCAGTGAGGGACTCCCTGCTGTGTACGCGGCGGAGTCGGACGCTACGGACAACTTCCCCAGACGGCGAGCAGTTCGAGCAGGTCGACAACATTGGTGATCGCGTTGTCATCGAGATCACTGAGGGAGGGGCTCGCGGTGGGGTAGACGGTCATGTTCTTGAGAAAGGTCTCGAGATCGTCTGCATCCACAACGAGATCGACGTTGTGATCGCCGGGGCACCCTGGCGTGCCGAGCGCATCCCATTCCGTGACGACCCCGCCGTTCTGATTGTTGCCTGCAGCGGCCCCAGGGGCACCAGCAAAGGCTGTTGCGCTGGCAAGATGAACCGATGCGCCAACTTCGTCATATCCGTTGGCTTGATCGTCTTCGAAGATCGCCAGTTCCAGTTCTTCATGGAACAGATAGGCGCGGCCGACGTCTGTTCCGACCGTCTGTTCGCCGGGGGCGCCTATCAGCGTGCGGTCGCCCCGACATGAGACGGCGGCTCCAAATCGATCGCCTGAGCCGCTTCCTTCGAGCGAACTCAGTTCACTCCAGACATCGGTTCGACCGTTGTAGAGGTATCGGTGGACTCGGCCACTCATCGGCAGGTTGGTTGATTCTTCCGGCGCACCTGCGACGACCCATGCCTCAAGCACATCCACTGCTTCCCCGAGTCTCGCTCCAGCAGGGCCATCCCAATCGGCGACTTGTCCCCATGTGGTCCATGTGGTGTTGATCAAGTCATAGACATAGACGCGGCCGGCATCCTGCCCACCGGCAGAGTGGCCAGGTGCGCCGATCACCAGACGATCTTCGTGCATGGCCAGAGAGAAGCCAAATTCCGATCCAGAGACAAGATCGGATGGTTGGAGCACCATTTGCTGAACCCAGTCGTTGTTGGAATCGATCTGATAGATCCAGACGGCGCCGGTATCGTTGTAATCGGGGGCGCCAACTGCGATGTAGTCGTTGTAGATGGCGACCGCGTAGCCGAAGTCATCGCCGCTAGACAGCCCTGCTGGGCTGAGCATGGCGATGAACGAGGCACTGCCCGCGGTGGGGTTGATGTCGTAGATCCACGCAGCGCCAACTCGCGAAGAAGTGACCGCATAGCCGGGGCATCCCACCACGAGTCGGTCGTCATCATTATTGGCTGCAACCGAAGTACCGTAGTAGGCAAAATTGCCGAGTGTGGACTCGGTGATGGTGAATGGTGTTCCCCAGCCGGTGGAGGTATCCCAAGGGAAGATGGCGACTTCACCTGCGTAGATTCCCTGTGTTGTGTCACGGGGTGCACCAGCGGCGAGCCAACTGGCACCAGCAGCAAGGCTGGATCCCATTTTGTCGTTGGCCGCGGGCGTTGGATTTTCGACGCGGGATTCCTGCGTGAAAATGGAGGGGTGTGCCAGTGGGGCGCACACGAGGATGGGCAAGAGGCACAGCGTCATGACGCGGAGGGGAGATGTGCAGTGTGGCATAGGCATTGGAGTTCTCCTGCGGATGGGGCTACCTCCAACTATCGCCTGTGTAAGGATTTGTGTGTGCCAATTTGGGAAGAAGCGTCAAGAGCAGCAATTTGCAGCGTGGCCACGTTGCATCGAACTAACAGCCACCCCAGTCGGCGAGCAGAAGCAGCAAATCAAATACGCCGATTTCATTGTCATCATCGAGATCCTCTGGACACCCCATCGGATCTGTACAGGTGCCCCATGCGAGTAGGAGGGCTGCGAGGTCATCGGCATCGACGACGCCGGTCATCTCGATGTCCGCGGGACATCCTGGCGTGGAACTGACATCCCAGCCAAAGACCAGACCGCCCTGTATGGTGGTGGTGGTGATGGTGGTGGCACCGGGTGAACCCATAGCCAAGATGTCTTGATTGACGCA
>CAZGFN010000099.1:0-5441 GCA_964524945.1 uncultured Isosphaeraceae bacterium | reverse complement strand
CGTGTGGGGTAAGCGTTGCCACCCACTTTATGCCCACCCACAGAGGGGCTCCAGCAGTCTACAGGCTGCAGATCAAATAGCCAAGCAGGAATGTATACCTACGCGACAGCAGCGAAATAACAAGATTTTGGCAATTTCTATGAGGGCAACGGAATTGGATCGCCACCAGAAGTCGTTTCTGGTCACTTCCCAGCCTCATGAAATGAATAGTCACGGTTGTAACCCGTAGGGTCAGAGGTTGATTAGCAGTTTCAGGACAGGTCAATTCCAGTCGCTGATGCACAACAACAAATCGTTCACGTTGACGTGGCCGTCCATGTTCAGGTCTGGTCCGCAAGTCGACCCCACTGGCCAGTCGCCCCAGAGTTTGATGATCAACAACAGGTCCGTGATGTTCGCCAATCCATCGCCATTGGCATCGCCCGAACGAGCAGGGGTGAGGACCGCCGTTATGTCCTTGCCATCCCAGAACGTGAGCGACGCGCCGACCTGGCCCGAAGCGTTCATGTCCGAAGCCCCCACCATCCAAATCGACTCCTCGCCGATCACCCGGTCGTCCACGATCCGCAACCCATTTTCGATCGTCGTTACGAAGGTTGCCAAGTTATAGTCGCTGTCGTGACTTGAGCCGAGAATCCAGCCCGATTCATTCACCTTCCGCAACATGATCCCGATGGAATCGTTAGGTGCCTGCAACTCTACAAAGCCATTTTCGGCACTCCATCCCCCCAGATGCCCCGTGAACGCACCTCCGTCATGCACCGTCCAGGCGAACGCCACCTGTCCTGATTCATTGGCGACCGCCTCGATGTTTACCTCGTCGCCACTGAATGATGCGATCAAGATCGCGGAAAAGTCCGACGAGTCCACCATGTAGAAACTTGACACACTTCCTAGGTTCTGCCGCAAGAGGATGTGGCCGGCATTATTAATGGCCAGTGCCTTCGTCGCGCCCTCCCACATCGATCCGAAGTCGGTTCGCTTGCCATCCTGATACATGAAGGCCATGCCGGTACTGGGTGTGCCGTAGTAGCCAACCGCTATGCCCGCATCATTGATGTCATACCCATAGGAATGCGTCTGATCCGGAGTGATGTGGACCACGCCCGCAGTTTCACTCCACGTAATGGCCTGAAATACGCCCGCGCCCAGCGGGCGATATCCGATGAACTGACCAGATTCATTCATGCCGTGTATGTCGATGCTCGCCCCGAACATGTCCGCGATGTAGCCCAGATCAGTGATGCTGTCGATGGTGTAGTGCAGCGCATGGTCGACATCGATATCGACTCCCATACACAGTCCCGACTCGTTGATGTGGTAGCCCTTCGTCCAGTACGCCGACGTGGGAACTAGGTGGACCTCGCCTTCGTGCCAGATGTAGGGCTGATACAGAATGTCAGGATCGGTCGAATGCGTCGACCCGGTCGCATCACCGGCGTCATTAAGATCGCTGATGGAAAATGAATATGCGTCCGGGTGCGTCAGTTCCTGCAGCGTCCACCGCTGTGGCAACTCGGGTGTGGCGCCTGCCGCGGGCAGCCCGCCGGCAATGATTGTGATGAAACAACATCCCACAGCGTTCCGTACATAGATGGCATGACGTTCATGGCTCCGCATAAGGCCCATTAGAGAGGTGTCCGCAGAGGAGGTCAACAACCGTTTCTATAGATGGTCTTGCGTACCGCTCTAGGAGCGATGCGGCAAACCACCCCCCCACCCCCACTTCCGCCATTGCTCACCACCCTGGAAACACCACTGGGTATCCGCCATGAACTTGGAGATCCGGACACACTCTGAGAAAACCAAGCGACCATCCTCGAGGATGGGCTCATCGGTCACTGGCGGTGTGACTTGGTCAGTAGCACCGAACGCCAGCACGATGGTGGCAAGGGCAAATGATGGCTTGGGGTCCTCTTCTCCTCTATCCCAATTGAACACCCGAAATGGCCTTCGGCCAATCCTCTCTCGGCAGATCCCATAGTGGTTATTCTGCCCCTAAGTCAGTCAGTGGTTGCACTCCACTTGGCGACCAGATCCAGTGAATACTCCAGCCACCATTGCCAGACCCATTGAGGCCCCCGCCAGTCGCTACCGGTACTTGGTCACAGGATTCTGCTTCCTGCTGGGCTTGGTGAACTACCTGGACCGGGTCGTGATTTCCTTTGCCATCGACCCTATCCAGAAGGACTTTGGAATTACCGATGCCCGCTTTGGGCTGCTGATGTCCGCCTTCGCCATCGGGACGCTCTCGGTCAATGCTCTCTCGGGTTTCCTATTGGACCGCTTTGGCGTCAGGATCGTGTGGTCCATCGGGCTGTTTGTGTGGTCATTGACCATGATACTGCAGGGAATGGTCGATGCCTTCTGGGTGCTGGTGGGGCTTCGTGTCCTGCTCGGGATGGGCGAGGGCGTGAACTTCCCCGCGATGAACCGTGCCTTGGTGGATTGGATGCGACCGACGGAGTTGGGCAAGGCCCTGTCCATCTCCCTCCTAGGTGTCCCGCTGGCCCTGGTGATTGGAGGCCTTGTTCTGGCGCCAATGATCAGCAGCATCGGCTGGCGATGGTCGTTCATCTGGCTGGGAATCCTGGGTACCGTGCTGGGACTCGTGTTCGCCGTGAGTTACCGATCACCTGAGTCTGCGACGGCTCCCAGCATGTCGAAGAAACCCACCGGCCCCAAGCCATCGTTCCACGATGTCCTCTTCAACCCAACCCTGCTCGCCACGGGCTGGTCGTTCTTCGCGTTTGGCTGGGTGCTCTTCTTCGGTCTCACCTGGCTGCCTGGCTACCTCGAACAGACCTGGGGCATGGACCTGCAGAAGGTGGGCTTCTTCAGTCCGCTGCCATGGGTGATCGCCATCGTGCTCATGCCGGTGACCGGCTGGCTGTCGGACCTGATCATGCAGCGGACCGGCAGCACTCGGCTGGCCCGTGTGCACGTGATCTGGATCTGCCAACTGGTGAGCCTCCTCTGCTTCATACCTGTGATCTTCATGTCCTCGGTCGTTGCGGCCGTGATCTTCGTCTCGATCGCCATCGGCTTCTCGATGGCGCCCAACAGCCCGTATTACTCGATCTGCGCAGACCTGTTCCCTTCCCGGGCTGGCCTGGCCACCGGAATCATCGTGACTTTCTTCTCGGCCTCGGGGGTCATCTCCCCAGTGCTCAGCGGTTGGCTGGCCGACACCTTCGGCGGCTTCGATGCCGCCTTTGCCGCCCTGTCTATCGTGGTGGCATCATCCGTGCTTGGCCTGCTGATCTTCGCCTCGGGCCGAGTCCCCAATGCCGCCACGGCATGACTCGGTCTGCACGCTGGCACATCGCGGGGATGCTGTGGGGCGTTTGCAAGACTTTGGACATCCTGTATTGATTTCGCCGCCTCCACAACTACCTTCAACTCAGGCGGGGGTCACGCTTGGAGGCAGTGCCGTGCGAATCTGCAAATACATGGTGTGCGGTTTCACGGCGGCACTTTCTGCTGGATCAGTCCTGGCCGGCGATCCGCCACCGCTTCGTGCCGACCTGATTCAATCGGGGTTGGCCGAGCCGACCTTTGTCGCGTCCGTTCCCGAAGACGAAGCGCGGCTGTTTGTCGTTGAAAAGCGAGGTCGCATTCGACTCATCAAGAACGGGGTGCTACAGCCGAACGACTTTTTGAATATTGACTCGCTCGTCCCCGACCAAACGTGGAATGGCATGCTGGGTCTCTGCTTTGACCCGGACTATGCGACCAATGGCTATCTGTATGTCCAGCACACTCTCAGTGGCAATCGAGTCTGTGTGGCTCGGTACACCGCTTCATCCAATCCGGATGTGGCGGATCTTGCCAGTCGTCACATCGTCCTGCAGTTGAGCTTTCCTGGTGTCGGCCACCACGTCGGTGGCTGGATCGGGTTCGGCCCCGACAACATGCTCTACGTTCCACTTGGCGACGGAGGCACCTCCGGCGATCCGGCAGGAGGAACAAGGAGCCAGTCGCTGAATTCATTGTGGGGCAAGATGCTTCGTATCGATCCGCATGCAGCAGATGCGTATCCAGCCGACGCCAATCGAAATTATGGCTTCCCACCGGACAACCCATTTGTCGGTCAGGGAATCGGCGAAATCTGGGTGAGAGGACTTCGGAATCCCTATCGCGCCGACTTCGATGATGCCAACGCCGACCTGTGGATCGCAGACGTGGGCTTGTACATGTATGAAGAGGTTGACTTGATTGAAGCAAATTCTGGTGGTGGACAGAACTTCGGTTGGGATTGCGCAGAGGGCACGAACTGCATTCCAAATGGCAATTGTGCGTGCAATTCGTCGCTGACAGATCCTGTGTACCAATACATGCACGCGGACGGCTGTTCGATCTCCGGCGGAAGCGTCTACAACGGTTGTGCGATCGAGGGCATGGAGGGCCGATACTTCTTCGGCGACTGGTGCACAGGATCGATTTGGTCCTGCAGGCAGGAGGGCGGCGTGCTTGTTGATGTCGAAGATCACACGAGCGAACTGAACTCGGGCGGAGCGCCTGACATCTCGGGTGTTACGGCGATCGGTGTTGATTGGCGAGGCGAATTGATCGTGGTCTCACAGCAGGGCAATCTGTTTCGAATCGTCCCAGATGATGGAACCGATGGGTGCGCCGTGATCGGCGATGTTAATGGTGACGGTGTTGTGGACGTCGACGATGTGCTTCAACTCATCAATGCTTGGGGGGCGTGTGGCCTTGGCCAGCCATGTCCGGCCGATCTGGACGGTGACGGGGTCGTGGGTGTGAATGACATGCTCATCGTGCTTGCGAATTGGACGATCTGAATTGAACTTGGTGTTCAAACTCGCAACAGATATGCCGCTAGTGTAAAGGGAGGTGCTGTGGGTCAAGGTGGCGGTGGAGTAACCATGTCCCCGAGTCCGGGATGCATCCGCGGTACAGTAGAACCTGATGAGCGATCAGCCGCCCAATCAAGATCCAGGTGCCGCCAAGCCCGGCCCCAAAGACACGACGCGTCGTGATTTCGAGCCGATGCTTGGAGGGAAGTCGTCACGGGATCCACTCGTCGGCGCTACGGTTGATCAGTACAGCATCAAGCGGGTGATTGGCGAGGGCGGCATGGGCGTGGTGTACGAAGCCCTGCAGCAGTCGCCCCGCCGCACGGTCGCGCTCAAGATGATGAAACGTGGCGTGACTTCCAAGAGTGCCATGCGCCGCTTCGAGTACGAGGCGCAAACACTGGGGCGTCTTCGCCACGACGGAATTGCGCAGATCTACCAAGCAGGCACTTGGGACGACGGCACCGGAGGCAGGCCGTGGTTTGCGATGGAGTACATCCAAGGCGCCAAGACACTGACGCAATACTGCAAGGACAAGAAACTCGGCACCCGCGAGCGTCTGGACATCTTCAGCAAGGTATGCGCTGCCGTGCAGCATGGTCATGCCAAGGGCATCAT
>CAZGFN010000098.1:0-5611 GCA_964524945.1 uncultured Isosphaeraceae bacterium | reverse complement strand
ACATGATCGCCCCAAGGCTGATCGATCTCCAACAGGATTCGCCTGCCACGATTGGACTCGCGAATGCACAGTGCCAAACTGCGGACAAGGTCAACCATCGCCTCGGGACCGAGGTCGAGTTCATCGTTGGTGTTGATGCCATTGCCCACGCACCATATTCCCACATGATCGCCGTACCTACTGACGACTTTGTGCACATGGTCCCATGCAATGTCATTCAGCGAGTCGCCGGCATCAAGTCGAGCCTGCACCCATCGTGGCACGCTTCCCACAGAGAGGTCTATCAGGGGACCGCTGGCGATCCGGCAGCGATTGTCGGTGCTCCACCCGACCCACTCATCTGACTGCGCCCAGTCATACTGCCCGGCGTCGTCGCACAGTGCTGACCACGACAGTGGTACGGTGACCAAGGGGAACTCATTGAGGATGGTCCTTCGGATCGCATCTCCAACAGGTCGAAGGGGCACTCGAACGCCCACGGCGGTCGACGGAAGTCGTTTGTTGCCAAAGCGAATCTTGAGTTGCAATTCCGCGTAGGCCATGGCCAGTCGCTCGGTCGCCTCGATGGCAAGCGTCAATGACTTCTTGGCAGCCGCCTCGGCTTCTTGGTGATCGTTGGTCACCATCGCCTTGGTGAACAGTTCACGGGCCTTCTCCCAGCACATCATCGCCGGGTGCTCAGGACTGAGCCGACCGGACATCTGCCATTCCTCCGCCTTGAACACGAAGGTGCCGATCCGATGCCGAGCCAATTCCACGCTCAACTGGTATGGCTGTTCACGCTGGGGCAGCAGACAGGTTCGCAGCGACATGTCGCCTGCGCGACCAGCGTTCCACCGCAGCGAAATCGCCTTGGCTCCGTCTTCTTTCCACTTGCAGTTGAGCACCCCATCCTTGACGCGGACCTTGCCCGGGACGACGATTTCGTCCTTGTCAAACAGCACCACATCACGCAGGGTGGATGTCGATACCGCATCAGTGGTCGGAAGTGAGAAGCGGAGCATGGGGAAGAATGCACAGTGTACGAGGGAACACCAGTACGCCATATAATCACGCCCTAAGTGCTACACTTCCCATCTCATCCAGAGGATCACTAAGGAAGCCCACCGATGACGACCGCCATGTCCCCCGTTGTGTCCACCAACCTCCCCTATCAGGGCCGCCGCCAAGGCAAGGTCCGCGACATCTACAGTGTTCCACCAACATCTGATCGAGGATCGTGCGTGCTCATTGTGGCCTCCGATCGAATCAGTGCCTTCGATGTCGTGATGCCCACTCCGATTCCGGGCAAGGGTCGTGAATTGACGGCCATCAGCACACGCTGGTTCGACCTGATTCGACAGTGGGATTTGATCGGGGACCACCTAGTCTCCACCGATGCAGCAGACCTTCCGGGACTCAACGATGAGCAGCGGACCCAAGTTGAGGGACGCATGATGCTCGGCCGCGCCGCCAAAGTCATCCCCATCGAGTTTGTCGTCCGGGGATACATCACCGGGTCAGGCTGGAAGGAATACCAGCGAGATGGCACCGTTTGCGGCATCACGCTGCCGGAGGGCCTAGGCCACTGCCAGAAACTGCCCGAGCCAATCTTCACGCCTGCGACCAAGGCTGAGCAAGGACACGACGAAAACATCGACTTCGAGACCGCGTGCACCATTGCCGGTCGGGACGTCATGAATCGATTGCGGGATGTGTCCGTTGAGATCTACCGCCGCGGCGCCCAGTACGCCCTTGACCGTGGGATCATTCTGGCTGATACAAAGTTTGAGTTTGGATACGCCTTGGATAACCAAGGCAATCCCACCGACGATTTGATGCTCATTGATGAAGTATTGACACCGGACTCCAGTCGATTCTGGCCTGCCGAGGAGTATGAAGTCGGTCGCGACCAAGACTCCTTTGACAAACAGTATGTTCGAAACTACCTCGAGGGCATCGTGCACAGCGGACAGTGGAACAAGACTCCACCTGGACCGGAACTTCCCGACGATGTGGTCATCAACTCACTGGCGAGGTATCGAGAAGCGCACAAGCGTCTCTTTAATTGATCCCAACGTGCACTCGGTGTACTAGTCGCTGTCTGCCGCCGCAACAGTATTGCGAAGCAGCATCGCAACAGTCATCGGACCGACGCCGCCAGGTACCGGGCTGATGTAACTGGCGACCGGCGCGACACTATCAAAATCCACATCGCCAACGGTGTGCGTTTTGCCAGTCTCCGGATTGACGACTCGGTTGATGCCTACGTCAATGATGATCGCACCAGGCTTGATCATGTCGCCGGTGACCAAGGCCGGCACGCCAGCTGCAGCAATGACGACATCAGCCCATTTGGTGTACGCAGCCAAATCCTCCGTGTGCACATTGGTGCTGATCACGGTGGCCTGCGCCTCCATCAACAGCACAGCCACTGGACGGCCAACGATGGTGCTGGCCCCGACGCACACCACTTGGGCCCCAACCAAGTCGATGTCCGTTGACTCAATCATCCGCATGACGGCCAGCGCCGTACATGGCACCAGAGTGCGTCGTCCATAGATCACCCCACCGATATTGCCTGGGTTGACACCCTCGATGTCTTTGTCGATATCGATCATCGCTTGAATCCGATGCGTATCGATTGCCTCTGGAAGCGGCAGATGCACCATGACAGCGGTAACCGCATCATCGCGATTGAGCGCATCGACCTTGGCTTCCACGTCACCTGCTGACGCATCGCCGGGCAACTCATGCAGGTGGTAGGCAATGCCGATAGCTTGGCACATCTTCGCCTGGTTGGTCGCATAAACACTGCCAGCGGCGTTGTCCCCAACGATCACCGCATCAAGTCGCACGGTCTTGCCCAAGTCGGCCAGCCGCTTCACTTCCTGTCCGAGTTGGTCTCGAACCGATTGGGCCAAGGACCGGCCGTCGATGATGCGTGCTGTGGGAGTCGGAACCATGCAGTCGGGAGGATACCGCCCCGGCCTCCCCTCCCGCCGGCCCGTACAATGCCCAACATGGACGAATTACATCTTGTCGTCATTGATGTAGGCAACACCCGAACGACCGTGGGTGTGGCTCACCATCGTGAAATCACCAATACCGCCATGGCTGCCAATGGGGATCTCGGACGCGTCACACAGGCGGTCTTGGATGCCCTGACATCGGTTTCCGAAGATCGCTCGACACCAATTGTGATTGCATCGGTGAACGACATCTTTGCCGATCAACTGGAATCGGCCCTGGCCGACCAGACCGGCCAAAAACCATACCGCATCGGTCGCGACCTGCCGATTCCAATGCAGTGCGACTTGTCCCCAGAAGCCTTGACCGGCCACGACCGCCTACTCAACGCCATCGCCGCCTGGGCAGTGCTCCAGCAGGCCTCCATTGTGGTGGACGCAGGAACGGCCGTCACGGTCGACTTCATTGATGGTGCTGGCGTCTTTCATGGCGGTGCAATTGCCGCGGGCGCTCAGATGCAGTTGCGTGCCCTGCACGAGTACACCGAGGCACTTCCGGATTTGGAGTACGCGCGTCCTGACCCCGATACGTTTGGACGCGATACCGCACAAGCCATGCTGCAAGGCGTGCACCACGGCATCCAAGGGCTCGTCCGGCGGCTCGCCGAGCAGTACGCAGAGTATTACGAGGCCTACCCAACCGTGATCGCAACGGGCGGAGACGCTGAGGCGCTCTTTGGCGAGGATGAACTCGTCGACCGAATCGTCCCACATCTCACCTTGCTGGGAATCGCCGTTGTGGCCCACGATGCGCTGGCAACGACCACCGACGACGACTCAACGTGAGTCCGCTTCAGGCAAGTTGCCTGACCGCTGCAACCACTGGCGCCGTAGCCATCATCGATGTTCGCGGGCCATTGGATACCGCCCCCCTCGCTGGCATCCTGCCACTGCCCGCTGTGGGCGATGTACGTTTGTATTCGATCCCTGATCTCGATGACGTACTGCTGGCCCGCCCCACGGCTGAGCAACTGCACGTCATGCCCCACGGGGGCGTCTTTGTGGTCGAACGGGTGCTTGCATGGCTTGCCCAGCATGACGTCACGATTACATCGTCGACGGCAGGCCACGGTTTTGATGCCCTCGATGAGCACGAAGCAGCCATGCTCGAGGCCCTGCCGCGGGCCCAAACACAATTGGCTGTTGACACATTGCTGGCGCAGCGAACTGCGTGGCAGGCCTTTGATGGACAGTGGTCTCAGGACGATTCAATGCGAAGCGCCCGACTCGATCGGCTGCTCACACCCCCGCTGGTCGTTCTGGCGGGACGACCCAATATTGGGAAGAGCACGCTGCTCAACGCGCTGGCCGGACGCACACGCGCCATCGTCGGAGATCAACCAGGTACCACACGGGACCACGTGGGTGCAATGCTTGACTTGGGCGGGCTGGTCGTCGAGTGGATTGACACGCCTGGTCTCCGCACCAGCGACGACCCGATCGAAACCGCTGCGATTGAAGCGGCCATGCCGGTTCTGCAACGAGCCGACCTGCTCATCGCCGCAGCCGACGCGCACAATGACTGGCCCGAACTTCTTGGGCGGGCAGATCTTCGTGTCGCGCTTCGCGCCGATTTGGGCGCGCGAGACGACGCGGATTGTGTCACGGCCGCCATCACCGAAGAAGGTTTGGATGAATTGGTGGCGTGTGTCCGCGAGGCACTGCTTCCGCAATCCGACCTGGAATCGACGAGACCGTGGCGGATTTCTGACTCACAATGCCTCTTAGATCAAAGCCCCATAGACGAGTAGCCACAGTCGACGTAGATCGTCTGTCCAGTCACGCCCGAGGCATGTGGAGAGAGCAACCACGCGGCCGAATCACCGACATCCTCGCCAGTGACATTGCGTCGCAGCGGGGCTTTCTGTTCAACCCAGTCGAGGATCTGCCCAAACCCACCCACCGCCATGGAAGACATGGTGCGAATCGGGCCGCCTGAAATACTGTTAACGCGAATGTTCTGCTCGCCAAGTTCCATGGCGAGGTAGCGGGTCGTCGCTTCCAACGCAGCCTTGGCTACACCCATGACGTTGTAACCGGGCACCGCTTTTTCGGCCCCGTAGTAGGACATGGACACCATGCCACCGCCGTTGTTCATGAGCGGCGCGGCGCGATTGGCCATCGCCGCATAGGTCCACGCCGAAATATCCATCGCCTGAGTAAAAACTTCGCGAGGAGTTGCGGTGAACTTGCCCTCTTTGAGCCACTCGCGGTCCGCAAAGGCAATGGAGTGCACTAAGAAGTCCAAGGCGCCAGGCCCATCAGCAATGGCTGCAAATGCTTCATCGAGCGACTCGTCGGTCGAAGCGTCCATTGGTCGGAGCCACGGATCCTCCACGCCAAGTGCGTCGACCGCCTTTCGAACGCGGCGTTCCATCTTCTCACCTGGCAGGTGGGTAAACAAGCACGTGCCACCCTCTCGAATGATCGATTGGGCGATGAACCACGCATATGACCGGTCGTTGGCAACACCGACTACCAGCCCTGTCTTGCCATCAAGGCATCCCATAGAGTGACCTCCCTTACGTTGTCACGGGCTCAGGAAAGCGGGAAGGGTACCGCACGCCGCGACAACCAGTGAGCGCCCTGCGATACACTGCCCC
>CAZGFN010000097.1:0-5662 GCA_964524945.1 uncultured Isosphaeraceae bacterium | reverse complement strand
GATTTGAAAACAGCCATCCGTCCGGAAGCGAGTGATTCCGTACGAAGAGCACATCTCCAGTGAGGATTATCCCGCCGCAGTACAGGAGAAGCAGGAACATGAGGATGACCAGAGAGGCCACTGTCAGGATCTTCGGCGTCACGCGGGAGGCCCTCGCTGCGTAGGAACCAACGACGACTCCGATCGCACCTGCCAACCAAGAGATCGAATGTTGAACGCTCTCTATTGACACAGTTCCGCGAAGCCAATCAGTAGCGAGTGTCCAGCAGCAGATCAGGAGAAGAATTCCACCGATTAGCATGGCGCGGGGTGGAGGAGTGATTTGGCAGCCCTTGCCTATCCGCAGCCATATGCACAGCCCCACGAGGATGCCCAAAATTGCAAGGGCGGCGAGTGGGATATTGGGGACAAAAAGACCGATGAGTGCCATAGTTACGATGCATGCCTGAAAGAAAGCACGCGAGCTGGCAGGCGCTTTGACTGAATGGGCAATCGCCACCGCAGCGATCGAGTGGAAATGTGTTGGCTGATGGACGTGGTGTGGCTGGTTCATCGTCTCTGGATCCGAAGTTGGTTGTGGCTAACCGAGATAAAAATCTTGTTTTGCGTCTGCTGGGCTATGAGATCACAGCGTTGTGGATTGGCCCCATCCCGGAGGCATGTCGACTTTGATCGCCTGTCCGATATTGGACAGCGAGCCACAGTAATCATGATCGTCGAGCCAAGGCTGTTCATTGGCGGTGCTTCTATAGGTTGGAGCATTGAAGCAGGCGTCTGGAGCGTCGGTGTCTCAGCCGTCCCGTCGTCATGTAGAGGGCTCTGGAAAAAATGGACAACAGTCGATGGTTAGGGCGACGATTGTTGTCTGATAAACTTTCTTCCAGAGAGCGAGTGATAATGCTCCAAGACTGCTTGGCCGCGCCGGTTTGACGGTTGAACGATGGCGTGACTCCATCATGCCGATGTGAACTTCTGATGGCGACATCGTGCGCATTGGTACCTGCTTTTGCCATAGATGCGCGAGCAGTTGCGCTGCCAAATACGATATGTGGCAGCTCTGTCGATATCTGATTGTCTGAAGCGTCCAGCCGCAGCAATGCGTAGATCCTAGCGAGGACAAGATCCTGAGTTGAGACGAGGCTGTCGAGTGGAATGCAGTGAGCGTCAGGGAAGAGGTTAAGGTATGCCAAGTGATAACTCATCCACTTTACGTGGGATCTTAAGCGACCGCGGCCTCGCTTGGCACAGGATTGAATGTAGGCGGACAATACCTTCCAAGGAAGCAAATGGACGACATTCCAGTTCTCGGCACGGGCCCCCCGTTCCGCGAGTTGGAGCCATGTGAGACATTTGCTGGAATCGACAAGCACGGACGGTCTGTGGTTTTGCTCAAGAACTGTTTGATAGATTTCAAGTGGATTCATGCCACCCATATCCGTCCATCGTCCACAGTCGTTGCCGCAACTGCACGTGGGTTTCAAGTGCCGGACAGCCGTTGGATGGGCCAACGCGTGAACTTCTCCCATCGGGGCTACTTGAGAATGTTGGCCAAGCAGCAATTCAAGGAGAGTCGATCCGCTGAAGCCGGCACCGCCGATGAGAACAAGTGTTGTATGTTCTGGTTTGAACTGCATGTCAACTTCTCCAGCATTGCAGTGTACCGGCCGATATGATCAACGAACATTGTCATGTTGGCCGACGAGATCAGGATCGCCTTTTAGCAGCAGACGCAGTCGACTTTGAACGAAGATGGCGCGTCTGCTGAACGACATTTCTGCTGCGGTGTGGGCAGCCTGCGCCGCCATAATTCGGCGTTCACGAAGCGGCGAGCATAATGCTGTTTTCAGAGCATGAGCCAGTCGATCTGGTTGGTGTGGTGGCACGATGAGGGCATCGACACCATCTCTGAAGGCGAAAGGAATGCCACCCACGGCGGTCAGAACCGCAGTTGTCCCACAGATCATCGCCTCCACGGAAACTCGGGGCAGACCTTCGGTATGACTCGGAAGAACAAGAGCCTCGGCGGCGGCGATTTTGGCCAACACTTCGGAACGATCCGGGATCATCCCCACGAACTCAAACTGGTCTACCAGTCCGGCCGCCGAAACCGCATTGCGTATCAACTGCTCGTCAGGGCCCGTCCCAATCACCTGGATCGTTGGGTAGTTTTCTTGTGCCTGCATTAATCGAACCGCTTCGACCAGATCCAACAACCCTTTTTCTTTGACCAGCCGACCGACGAATACAACACCCTTCTTTAGGGTTTCACGATTGCATTCACTTGTGTCGTCGAGAAGTCGATCATCCAGAACTGCGTTCAGCAGGTGTAGGTGGCTGCAACCAGCCTCTTTCATTGCGGCAGCCGTCTCCCGAAGATTCCCTTCACCCTGAAACCAAGCCTCGGCATGCCCCCGTTTCAAGAGACGACGTAGAATCCCCCGGTGGAGTCGAAGCCGTCCCACGAGCAGTTTCTTCCGGAGCCACGGGCGATTGGAATGTTGGGCAGTTCGAAGCCTGTTTCCGCGAATGACGAAGACGAGCGGCCGTTTTCTTGATGGGTTCCGCAGAATTGCGGCCAGTGTGCCGATGGAGGAATACCCCACAACAATGAGGCACGCTGTCGATCGACACATTCGGCGAAGTTCCAGAAAGGATCGAATGAGGCGTGGGATCCGAGCAATCTCTCTGATCACCGTAGAAATGGATCCAGGGAGCAATGGCAGATCCAGGAGTCGCACCTTCACACCAGATGGCACTGGCAGAGGAACATCTCCCGCAGTGTGTGCACGAGGAAACAGAATCGTCGTGTCGAACTCGTCGTCATCGAGGGCATAGGCGAGGAAATCCACCAATGCGCACGACTCCATTCGCACAACACCCTCCGAGTCCACTTGAGCAGGATTCGAATGGAAGTAGAGTACCTGGTTGGCATCCGCGGTCATCGTCTTGATTCCGACTTCATCACGCCACTTCGACTCACTCGAACGCTGATGGAACCGGTTGCATCATGCTCCGCCCGCATGGTTCACTCTGGCGATCATGGCAGCATACGGTGAGAAACTGCGGGTGTTTGGCGTGATCGTTCGGCCAATCCGCTCGGTGATTCGCAGTGGTATTCCCAATGCAAGTTGGGAGCTTGGAAAAAGTTGGTCGACCTTTCGGCGCAAGCGTGTGGCGCCGAATCCGAATCGGCCGAGGTATCCAGACTTGACGACGGTCAGACAACTCGACACATTAGCGGCGGCGACAGCATCCTCCAGCGACATCCGATTGTGCTGGGCGAGACGGTCCGGCGCAGCCCACGCCATGATTCGTCCGTAGATGCCGCAGTGCAGCGGGAACGTCACTAGCACATGTCCACCATTTCGCGTGAATCTCGCGTGGTGCTCCAACACATCTTGTGTTTCATCGAAGTGCTCGATGAGTCCGAAACTTGCGACTAGATCCCATTGCTCTTCAGAATGCCAAGTTCGAAAGTCTCCATGAGAAACTGTGGATTCAACTCCCACCTGTCTCAGTAGTTTCGCTGTCGGTTCCACACATGATTCAACATACTCCAAGCCGCTGACTTCATAGCCACCGTGCTCGGCAAACAGTCGCATGAACTTGCCTGGATAGCATCCCAATTCAAGGAATCGTCCACCGCCAGAAGCCAACAGAGGATCTTTGATGAAGGCGTACAAGTCGCGGTCGAATCCACGGGTGCCAATATCGATCTGTCCGCAGGTCTCCACCTCGTTGCCTGTCCAGACCTCTTCCCATTGGTCTTGCGAAGATAGATCGTTGATCGGTTTCAATCCTCACCTACTTTCAAATTCATCTTCACAGTGAACGGCATGAAGAAGCCGAAACGGCGATGAATGACCGTTGCTGCCGCCAGTTTCCAGAACAGGGTACTGCATCCTGTTGCGACGGCTGCAGCGACGATGCCCCAATACGGGATCAGTATCCATCCCAATGCGAGGTTGATTGCTGTGGCGCTGAGAATAAGCCCAGCCATTACCCGATGTCCGTTATTCAGGCCAAGGAGTCGCCCGCTTGGGCCGAGGAAGGCAGCAAGCACATGGACGGCGCCGAGAATCCATACGACTGGCATGGCCGCTTCATAGGTTGGTCCAAAGATTTGGAGCACAAAGGGCAGTGCCACGAGTACGGCGGCGAATCCGAGTAGGCTCGTTGTGCCGGCAATCAGGCATGTGCGTTGAGCGGCCGTGGCGAGTTGCTCCATCCGTGTTTCTTGTCCAGCACCCACAAGATCTCTGCTGAAGACCTGCTGCGTTGCGAGCAGGGGCAGACGCAGTACTGCGGCAATGCGAACGGCGACTGCATAGGTGCCGGCTGAGGCATCTCCGATCAGGGCCGCGATGAGCAGCAGATCGGTGCGATTCATCAGCAGGAAGGTTCCATAGCTGATCATCAATGGAACGGAAACGCGATACCAAGCTCCAGGGGTGGGCACCGACTCACGTTTGCCTCGGTATGGTCTGCATACCACGACATGCCACGCAGCCATGCCTACACAGGCTGCGAGTACGAACGTGCCGGCCACAAGAGGCGTGATGGTGCCATCGATGGCATACCAAGCACACAGGGCGATCATGATGATCAGTAGGGGCCTGATGATCTGCTCAGGTATCTGACCTACAATGGTGCGACGGCGAGCAATCAATCGACCACGGCAGGCCATAGCGTAGTTCATGAAAGGCAGCCCGATCAACATGCTCAGAAACCCGGAGTCGATGAGCCAGTCTCTGTTGATCAGCAGCGTGGCGGCAATCGTGATTGCCGACACAATGCAAGTACCCACGATCGTGCTTCGAATCACCCACCACTCAAACGTGCTGACTTTTTGGTGTTCGTCGTTCAGTGAGTACTCCACGACAAAGCGATTGGAGAGTTGGTCTAGCCCACGAAGCCCAAAGAGTCCGACAATGCTTGTAATGGCAAGCGCGACCACGAACCGCCCGAACCCTTCGGATGTCATGATTTGGGTCAGTATCCAAGTGCTCACAAACGCCAGCACAATGCCAGCAGTTTGAAGCCCCATCGTCCAAATCGAACCACGCAATCGGTCGGTCAGATCACTCATGGACTACGGTCTACGGTGATCTGTCGGAACGAGTGGCGTGTCATGAGGTCAGTTTGACGCATTCCGGCACAAAAGCGGTTCCAGAACATGGAGCAGTCCGGATTGCAGAGAAGTAACGGACTTCCATGCAAGCAGTTCTGCGGCCTTTGATGTATCGGAGAAGTTGCGATTGATGTCCCCGAGTCGTTCTTCGGTGAATCGGACTTCGGGGGGCTCGATGCCGGCTTCGGCTAGGGCGGTGCAGAGCATCTTGGCGAGTTCGCCGACAGTAGTCTCGTGGCTCGTGGCGATTTGGAAGACTTCTCCCGAGACGTTTTGAGTGGGAGCAGTTGCAGCCTTGTGGATCGCGTCGATCAGGTCGGTGGTGAAGATGAAGTCACGAGTGGCGGTGCCGTCGCCATAGATCTCGATGGGCTTTCCTTGCATTGCCAGTGCGATCCACTTAGCAACGACGCTCGTCTTATGGCCGGACTTGGGGCCGTACACATTGCCAAATCGCAATGCGACGGTTTCTACGCCAAAGGTCTGGGCATAGGCCGAACAATACGCCTCTCCAGCCAGTTTGCTGGCACC
>CAZGFN010000096.1:0-5696 GCA_964524945.1 uncultured Isosphaeraceae bacterium | reverse complement strand
TGATTGGGACCGGCGACACGTTGACCAGTTCTAGAAACTCGTCGTCCAAACTGTCACGGACGCCATCGCCATTGGCATCCCCGTTGTCGATGTCAGTGACATTTCCTGGGGGCGTACCAATGCCACTGGCGGGGTCGGCATGAACCTCATTGATGATAATCGGCGGCTGTCCGTCGCAGATATCCGGTATGCCGTTGCCATCGCAGTCGAGCAGGAGCCCATCGTTCAGTTCACACACATCAAGTTGAAGGCTTCCGTCACAATCTAGATTCGGGTCCGTTGCAATCTCCCATGAGTCGAGCAGCCCATTGCCATCACAGTCAAGCGTCGGATCATCGATGATTTCGCACTCGTCCAGACGACCATTGACATTGAGGTCAAGGTCTGGTTCAAGTGTGATCTGGCAGTCATCCAATTGCAGGTCGCAGTCGCAATCTGGGTCGAACTCCTGGACATGACCGGCTGCAAGTGTGTTGATGCTGGAGTCTGCCCATGTCCAGTAGCCGGCTATTTCATCCCAGACGAGTAGTCGATCTTCCTGACCGTTCTCTGTTCCGTCGAGATCATCAGGCTCGCCAGTGGCCCAGTTTGTCCACGTCCAATCGCCTCCGCCAGCCCAGGCCCATATGTCATCAGTGTCAACCGGCGCTATTTGCAAGCCACCAAGCCACAAAGTGCCATTGGTATTGGGTGACCAATTCAGGCGAGCCAGAAGCGCTCCCTCTGCAGCCGCAGTGTCAGTTGTATTGCCAAAGTCAATGGTGGCCAGTTGTCCCGACGACCCGGCAGCCCATGCCGTCAGTTGTGCATCATCCCAGGTTTGTCCACCCGGTCTCGCATCAAACACTCGGTAGAAGTGGTTGGAGGCATTTTGGTTCGATGAAGGTTGAACAAGAGTAATCCCACCATGCATGGCGCTTTCACAATAGGTGCAATCTCGTGACCATAGAATGCTGCCCGGTGGACACAATTCACAGATGTCCAGAATGTCATTGCCGTTGCAGTCCGCGGCGCCTGCGGCCAATTGGATCTGATCGTGTACACCATCTCCATCGCAATCATCGATGGAACCGGGCGGGCCTGGACCAAGTGGCGTCCATGTGACGAGTTGGCCGCTGTTGACGTGCGTGTCGACGTCGGTCAGCCATCCGCCAATGACCGCGCGGGTGTTGTCGACCGCAACAGATTGACCCCATTGGTCGCCTTGAACACCAGGCGACAAGACATCAGGACCGCTCCAACCCGCTGTTGGGACAAAGCGATTCCATACGTAGGCGGTGCCTTGTCTGAATGGAACATTGTTGGCCAGCCAGTCTCCGCCCGGTGCGCCAACGGCCATCAGTTGGTAGGACAGTGCCACAGCACTGCCATAGCCCATGCCAAAGAACGGCTGGGGCTCTGAGGATGGTGGGAACCATGACACTCCGTTCCAGACAAACACATTGGGGCTGGGCTCGGTTCGGGTGTACAACCACGCCATGCCCCGGCCAAGATCGGCTTGGGGTATGGTCGCGGGCCGGTCATGTCCAGGTTGTCCGACGAGTAATTCGCCACCGCTGGCGGCGACGGACTTTCCGAACCACCCATTCTCTTGTCGGTCGGTACCCGATGGGGTCAGCGACTCTTTGTGTCGCCATTGGCCGGAGGCATCTTTTTCAAAGATGTGCACGGCACCGGCATTAAAATTAATGTCTTCAGTGGCCATCTCGGCATTGGGTGCGCCGATGGCAAGTCGGGTGTTTGAAATCGAGACACTGTGCCCAAAGTACTCAAACCCATTGGCCGAGTGTGGCCAGTGACTCGTGTCGAGATCACTTGGCGTCAGGATTGCCTCGGGCGCCCAACCTTGCCCGACGGCTTTGTATACGACAACTGCGCCCACCTCGGGTTGCGCGGTAGCTCCAGGTGACGGACGAACATTTGCGTAGGGCGCGCCTACTGCCAAATACGCTGACGTTAGCGACACACTGCGGCCAAACTGCCACTTGGCACGATCCTGCAGTACATGGGAGGCATCGGCCAGCAGCGTGGTGCTCTCATTGAGGCGGATGGTGCCTGTGAGTTGCCAGCCCCCCGCTCGACGTTGGGCAATGACCACGACTCCGGCATCGACATCCGGTGATGGATCAACGCCAAGCCACGGTTCAATGGTTTCGGTCACATCATCAACGCTGTCAGCGAGGGTCGCTCCTGGTGCGCCAATGGCCACCACAGTGCCAGATGCAGACATCGCCTGTCCGAACCAAGCGTGGTCACTTGCCAGAAGTGAATGAGGCACCATGAGCCGGTTGATGGCACCGCTTATGGCGGAGACAGCATCTTCTCGCCACGATCCATTGAAGAAGCGAAACGTGTCTGCCCCACCTCTGAATACACCTAGGCCGTCGCTCTTTGGGGCACCGCCCATGACGCCATCATCAAAGACCGCCACCGAGGTGCCTAGTAAGTTGTCTTCCAGTGGATAACTGTTGTGCGGATTTGGTAGCAGCGTTCCTGCGACCACGGGTTGTTGGGCGGGGCGCTGTGGCCGGGCCGAACCTGGCGCAATTGCCATGACTGCGGTGGTGGCAGCGGCGATGCCCAGGAGTGGTGTCAGAATAGAAGGTCGATTGCGTCGCATCTGTGTGTTGGTGGCGGTTGCGCCGAGGTCCCCAACCTGCCAAGTCTACTGCACGACACGGCTGCCAATGCGCGTAAAAAGTGGACTCAGTGATCCTTCTTCTTGGCTTTTGAGGTTTCAACACACTACGCGGTCCAATTCTAGGGGCCGGGCGAGTGACCCACGCCGCTAGGCCTCGGGGCGTCGAATAATCAGCGTGTCATTCTGCCCACCAAATCCGAAGGAATTACTCAGGCAGATGTCAACATCTGCCGCGCGTGCTGTATTGGGGACGTAGTCCAGATCGAGTTCGGGATCGGGCTCGCACAGGTTGATCGTGGGCGGAATCATGCCCCGCTTCATCACCAGTAGGCTGGCAATCAGTTCAACAGCGCCTGCGGCGCAGATGAGGTGCCCCATCATCGATTTGATGCTGGTCATAGGAATTCGCGGGGCATTGTCGCCGAAGACAAGTTTGATGGCGCGGGTTTCGATGGAATCGTTCTCTTGCGTGCCCGTTCCGTGTGCCGAGATGTACTGCACCGGTGGCGTGTCGCCTGGAGCTTTCGGGTCGATGCCAGCCTCATTGAGCGCTCGGCACATGGCCGCGGCAGGGCCACGTCCCTCGGGATGGATGTCGGTGATGCGATAGGCATCGGCGCTGGAACCATATCCAGTGATTTCCGCATGAATGGTGGCACCGCGCTGCTGGGCATGTTCAAGCGACTCAAGGACCAGTACGCCAGAACCCTCGCCCATGACGAATCCGTCGCGGGTGCGAGAGAACGGCTGCGATGCGTGCGTGAAGTCATCGCTTCGCGTCGAGAGTGCTGTCAGTCGATTGAATCCGGTGATACCCAAGACATGAAGCATCGTGTGCGTGCCACCACTGATCATGACGTCGGCATCGCCACGGCGCAGAATATCACTGGCTTCGCCGATGGCTTGAGTACTCGCGGCGCAGGCCGTCAAGCAATTGAAGGCGGGACCACGTAAGCCGAACTCACGAGCGATGTGCGTGAGGGGTTCGTTGGGTTCCTGAGCCACCTCGTAGGCGCATGCGATGTGCTCGCGGGCGGCTTCGAGCCAGGCGCCGTCGTCGATGTCCAGCGACTCTGGCCGCCACGCCGACAGGCTTGTCTTGGAATAGGAGTCGAAATCAAGAACACCCTCGCCCGAACCCAGATAGATTCCGCAGCGGCGGCGGTCCAAACCATTGGTGTCACCCAGTCCAGAGGACTCCCATGCTTGTCGTGCAGCGCCCAAGGCAAAGGCCGTGTGCATGCCGGGTTGACCGTGCCTCGATGTGTCGTCGACGTAGTTCTTCCAGTCGTAGTCCCGTACCTGATTGGCAAAGGTCGTTGGAAAAGTCGTGGCGTCGAAGCGGTCGATGGGTGCGACACAGGTGTCGCCGGCGATCAAACGTGACCACACCGAGTCAATATCGTGTCCGAGGGGCGTGATCCAACCAGCGCCGGTAATGACGATTCGGCGTGTGCTCATGCGACGGGCCTCGAGAGGATGGTGGCGGTGTTTTGTCCGCCTTGGCTCGCGGTCATGACCAGTATGTGATCTGGCGTGTCGCCTCCGCCGGGAAGCGCGCCAATATCAATGCAGTGCGCGGCCACACACAGTTGTGTGGCGCCATGGCCGGCGCAGCAGTTGCCGGTGATGGGCGTTACCAAGATGCGGTGGGGTTGGGCATCTCCAAACACGGTGGCCATCGCATCGGCTTCGCCTGCGTCGATGCCCGGAATGCTCAGGCCCATTGGTACCACGGCATCGATGTCCGCGGCGACAAGACCAGCACGGGAAAGGGCTAGTTCGATGGCATCGGTTATGGACTCCCCCGAAGCCGATTGCAAACTGTCGTCTTCAACGCTCTGTGTACACGCTACGGCAGCGATGATGGCGCGGATGGTGGCCCCGCGGGCACGGGCATGATCGAGCGCTTCGATGACCAGAATCCCACCGCCTTCCCCCAGAATGGTGCCAGTGGCATCATCTTGATACGGCCGCAGGGCCGAGACCGGGTCGGCATCAGGTTGAACCGATGCCAGCCGGCCGGCGCATTGTTGTCGCCAGGTCGCCAGCACATTGAGTCGACTCTCGACGCCGCCAGTTAGACAAGCATCCGCAGCGCCTCGTTGAATGACTCGCATCGATTCGGCAAGTGATAGTGGGGCACTGGATTCCCAGCAAGTAATGGTGTTGCTTGGTCCTTGGCAGTCATGCACGATGGTGACGTGGCAGGCAAGCATGTTTGGGAGGTACTTGAGCAGCCACAGCGGGGTGAGGTTCTCCATGCCTGTGTGGCCCCAGTGGTGAAGATCAAAGTCGCCGTTGTCGGCGCGGCTTGTCACCAGTGCTGCGCCGAGTTCGTTGACGTCCGCGCAGATGAGTCCGGCGCCAATGTGGCATCCCACGCGATCTGCAGCGATCGTTGGTTCGCCATCGCTCGTGGCCGCGGTGACCATGCCTGCGTGCTCAGCGGCTGCTATCGCGGCGCCCACGGCCAGTTCGATGTCGCGGCACATGACCTTGGTGGCTTTGCGGTGTGACTTGGGAACAAGTTTGCGAATTGCAAAGGCATCGGCGGGGAGTTCGCCACCAAATGGCGAGCCCCACTTGGCGGCGTCGTAGGATTCGATTCGGCGGATACCAGTGGTCCCCGATTCGATGGCAGCCCACAGGGGGTCGATGCCAATGCCCAAGGCGGTGACTGGGCCAATGCCCGTGATGGCGACGTCGCAACGCATGGGGCGGAATTGTACCGGTGAAGGGCTCCGGTGCCATAGTCTGTCAAACGATGAGCATTGATCCCACTCAAGCGGCCATTGCCATTGGCGTGCCGGCGGCAGCGATGCTGATTGGGGCGGCTAGCGGACTGGCCTGGCGGCCTGGCCCCAAAGTTCGCTCTGCGGTGCAGCATCTGGCCGCAGGCATCATTTTTGCCGCCGTGGCCACCGAGTTGGTTCCGACGCTGGTCGCAGGCACCTCCTGGGTAGCCATGTCGATCGGGTTTTTTGCCGGTGTTGTGCTGATGCTGGGCATTCGGGTGGTATTTGATGGCGACGATGGTGGAGAAGAAGGTGCA
>CAZGFN010000095.1:0-5794 GCA_964524945.1 uncultured Isosphaeraceae bacterium | reverse complement strand
CCTGACCTATGTGGGCGATTGGCTCTACCAAGGCACGGGCTTGGCCACCTGGACGGTTGAGAACGACGACTGATAGATCGACCCATCTCTTCCTACTGAGTACTCATTAAAGGCCAGCGGCACCTTGTGTGCCGCTGGCCTTCTCGGCGTCCTCGTATCTGACTGCACCTCGTAGTGTGATGGAAGGAATCAGGGTGTCGTCTGTGACCAACCTGCAAAATCAGACAACACGCACAACAACGCACCGATTTGCGAGACACGGCAACGTAGTTGGCCGCAGACCACTCAGACATGTATGCACTCTCTGACTCAACGATCAACACTCAGCAACCAAACGGATCTGGCGGATCGGGGCCTTCTGGAGGCTCCATCCCCGGCGGGGGCGTATCCGGCTGAGCCGGGGGCGGTGGCATTGGATCTGGCAGATCTTCATCTGGCGAGTCCGCATCCGGTAGTGGTTCCTCAGAGCCGGTTGGCGGATCTCCATGCGGGGAGGGTGGATCGGGCATCCCTGCCCCAGGATTGATCATCTCCGGCGGCGTCTCAGGTCGCGGCCACGAGAGAGGCTTATCCCCCAGAAACAACCTGCAGCACTCCTGCCCCAGCGTCGCGCAGGCACGCTGCAACGCAGATGTTTCGGCCGTCCGGACACGATGCAGGAGACTGATGAACGCATTGTCAAGTGACGATCGATCCATCTGAATCCCGATCCGGTGTGCCATCGGCGACCGAATCGCCAACTCCTCAATCTGGATACGGGTCGCAAGTAACTCATCAGCCAATCCAAGCGTGTCCATCTCGAACATCTTGAGACTCTCTGCTGGATGGGGACTCGCCTCATCCCTGCACTCGGAATGCGTTTCCAACCGACGCCACGCGGCGGCAACTCGGTGGTTCAATGGGTGTTGCCCCATTGCTGTCCGCACGCCATGACGCCATTCGATGGCTTGCTCGGCGGACAGCAGCCCCCCAATTGCGCTGGCAGCAGCGAGGTTGATTTCTCGCAAGTCGGCGCGAGCATCGAGCAGGGCCGTCATGACGTCATATGCTTCGCGGTATCGTTCCTCATTGATCAGCCGCCGATACAGAACATTCCCGCTGATCGTCAACGGTTCACGCCTGAGGATCGCCGCATCAACATCAGCCTTCCACTCGCCAACGAGTTGCTCTATCTCTTGAGATCTGAGACCTGACAAGTTCGGCAACTGATCTGATACAAGTTGAGCGACATTGAGATTTTCTGCAATCAATCTTGATTGCGGGAGCAACCGCTGTCGCCTGAGATCCACAATCAAGCGAGTCCAGTCCGCCAACTCCGCTTCTGCCAGCACAACCCCAATGTTGGTTTCAAGAATGGTTGTCAACGACGCCCTCTGGTGGAGGAATGTCTCGGTGCGTGCCAGGCCTTGTACTACACACTCCATTCCGATTGTGTCGGCGTGAATGGCAGCGAGATCCGTCTTCAGAGTGCTCGCCAGATGACGATAGGACGCATCGTAGTCCGCCAGCAACTCATGAAGAATCTGTTGGCGATCAGTGTCGGTAATGCCCAGCGTCTCGAAGATGACTAACAAGTCTCTCGTTGCATAATCGGGCGGTTTCTGACCTGCTACGGGATTCGTCCAGAACGTGACACTACACAGAAGAACAGCAGCAGGGAAATCAGTACGCACGGAAGCACCCTCCATACACAGTAGAATGATGGCACCGACATATTAGGGGAGATCCGGCCAGTTGCCATCTCTGCGAATCAATAAACCGATGGTCTTAACCTCTCCAGTCCGCACACCCGAATGACGATCACCAACCCATCTCAACTCCCCAGACTTCACCAGATTGGCAACACTGGTCTTTGGGGACTGACGGACCACCAGTCTGGAGAGTTGTCCTATCCAGAGCACGCAAATGATGAATGCCGAGCCATTGAAGATGCCTCCTACTGGTTCCAGCACCGCAACCATTGCATTGCCAAACTCATGCAGGAACGGATACACGACGGAATCGTATTGGACGTAGGAGGGGGCAACGGATCGACGGCTCGCGTACTCAGAGATGCTGGTCTTGATTGCTGGCTGGTAGAGCCTGGTGCCTCGGGCTGCCAACACGCCCATGATCGGGGCATTCCGACAGTTATTCTCGGGACGCTACAGGAAGTTCAGTTTCCAAGTCAAAGTGTTTCTGGTGTCGGCATGTTTGATGTCATCGAACACATTGAAGATGTCGGTAGTTTGCTTGGCGAGGTTCGGCGAGTTCTCCGGCCAGGTGGATTACTGGCGGTGACTGTTCCTGCGTTGCCCTGGTTGTGGTCAAGTGAGGATGTCTACGCAGGCCACTATCGCCGATACACGGTTGGTTCACTCCGCCAAACACTGCACGATTGCGGGTTCGAAGTCGAGGCGGCCAACTACCTGTTTGGGCCACTCGTACTTCCGCTCTTGACCTGTCGCGCCATTCCATCCTTGCTTCGAATTCGCCGCGGTGGTAATTGGCAAAGAGCGGCAAAGGAGCATGGAGCGGATGGTGGACTCATGGCATCAGGCATCAAGGCATGCCTATCCCGCGAGCAACGCCGACTCACTCACAACAAGTGGCCGCGTCTTGGGACCAGTTGCGTCGCACTGGCCAGGCGGCCATCGGAACTCACAAATGCTTGATGCGGTCGCGCGACGCCAATTCATTCGATATGGCTTGGTTGGTCTCTCTGTCAATGTGATCGGCTACTTCGCGTTTCTGGGCATGGTGTATGCGGGATTGCACCACCAGTTGGCGGCCACGCTCATGTTTGCGATTGCTGTTCTTGCTTCCTACACGGCGAACCGCAATTGGAGTTTTGGGCACCGTGGAGGCGTCGGCCGCACATTTCTGAGCTACTTGGTGTTGTATTCTGTCGCCTGGATTCTTGATGTGCTCATATTGTTCGTTTTCGTTGATTCCCTTGGCTTGCATCACGCTCCGGTGCAGGCATTTGCAATTTTGGGAATTGCTGGACTGCTCTTCATTGGCCAGCGATACTGGGTCTTCCGATCATCCCGAACTGACAACCCATCGGATCTCACCACATGAATACCACAACACCATTCAACCGCCCCTTTGTTGTTGGCCCTGAATTCAAGTATCTGGCCGACGCCATCAGGCGAGGCCACTCCTCGGGAGACGGGCATTACACGAAAGCATGTTCAGAACTGCTGGAGTCCCGATCCGGCGCCAGCAAGGTGTTGCTCACCACATCTTGTACATCTGCCCTCGAATTGGCAGCGTTGCTCCTGGACGTTCAGCCCGGTGACGAGGTCATCATGCCCTCCTATACCTTCGTCTCAACGGCCAATGCCTTTGTACTTCGAGGGGCAACACCTGTATTCGTAGACATTCGCGAGGACACGCTCAATATCGATGAAACACTCATAGAAGCAGCGATCACCGACCGCACCCGCGCGATTGTCCCCGTGCACTACGGCGGAGTGTCTTGTGAAATGGACCACATCCTTGAAACGGCAGCACGGCACCGGATTCCTGTTGTCGAAGATGCCGCTCAAGGTGTCAACTCGACCTACAAGGGGCGTTGGCTGGGAACGATTGGCGACATTGGAACGTGGTCATTCCACGAAACCAAGAATGTCATCTGTGGAGAAGGTGGTGCCATTGTCATCAACGACCCGCAGTACACCGAGCGAGCCGAAATCATCCGAGAGAAAGGAACCAATCGAAGCCAGTTTCTTCGAGGGCAGATTGACAAGTACACGTGGGTCGATGTTGGTGGATCCTTCCTGATGTCCGATCTACTTGCCGCGTTCCTCTATAGCCAGATCGAGCACATGGACCTCATCACAGACAAGCGGCGACGAATCTGGGAGCGATATGACAACGCGCTCTCGCCCCTAGCAGCAAGTGGCGCCATTCGACTGCCGGTTGTCCCCCACAATTGCCACACGAATTGCCATATGTATCAGGTGCGAGTCGCCAATGAACATGTTCGGAACGAACTGATCGCTGAACTCAAGCGACATGGCATCATGGCAGTGTTTCATTACGTCCCTCTCCACAATTCCCCGTTGGCCATAGAGCGAGGTTGGTCACGGAGTGCCTTGCCGGTGACTGAGCGCGAAGCCGCACGAGTACTGCGACTCCCACTCTTTCCAGAATTGACTGATACAGAGCAGTGTCAAGTAGTCACCACGCTGCTTGACTCAATCGAGCGGCTTGCTGTACTCGGCTGACAATGACTGTGTCGTCGCGGTATTGGGCGTTCGACCGGTACGCGCCCGAACGATATACATCGGTCTTCCCCGCGTTTGCTCGAAGATCTTACCGATGTAGATTCCAAGCATGCCAATGGCGAGTAGCACGATTCCGCCCAGCAGCAGCGTGACAACAATAGAACTCGCCCAGCCATCGGGCGGATTTCCGAGAAGCGCCCGACCAATAAAGTAGATGCCCAGCAGAAACGCCGCGGCGCTGGTGGTGACACCAGCAACGATCGACACATACAACAATCGCGTGGATTGAAACACGACGCCGCTCATCGCAAATTTCAGAAGCCGCAACAGTGAATAGGTTGATCGTCCGTCATGCCGGCCCTTCCGCTCAAAACTCACCCGCGTCACATTGAATCCGAGCCAGTCCAGAATCAGGCGGTAGGGTCTGTCGAGATCTCCAAGGGAGAGGTAGGCATCAGCCACAGAACGTCGCACGGCGCTGAACGTGCCTTGTTGTGGGTCGATCTGGTAGCCAGACAACTTCGAGAGGATCCAATAATACCCATGGTTCAAGGCGTTACGCAGTACGCCTGCAGACTCCACCACGCGGCTGCCAATGGCAATATCAGCCCCATCATCGAGCGCGGCGAGCAGCCGTGGAATGCACTCTGGCGGGTCTTGTAAATCACAGTCCATGACGATGACAACATCACCAGCCGCCTCGGCAATTCCGGCTGCGATTGCCTCCTGCTGTCCGAAGTTGCGGCTCAACCGAACGCCGATGACCGACTCGACTGTCCGGGCCAATGTTGCAATCGCGATCCAGTTCTCTTCAGGACCGCCATCCTCGACAAGAATGATCTCCCCGTTCTTCGTGTGCCCATCAAGAACAGCATTGAGTCGCGAAACCAGCTCAACGAGTACCGCCGTCGATCCGAATACTGGAATTACGACGGTAACCAACTGGTCCTCACTATGACTTATCGACTCGGCTGCCATCATGGGCGACGCCCCTCCAGTGGGCCATTATGATACGTCATCTCAGTCGGCCGCCAAATCCGCTCGCCGAAAGATCAGCAGCCCATCCGATTCGCCCACTTGCTTGAAGCCACATGCCAGAAACAATGCCTCACTCGCATGGTTGCCAGGCTTGATTCGCGCCTGCGACTCCGGAAATCGCTCCATGATCGCATTGATCAACGCCCGGCCAACACCCCTTCCCTGAAACTCTGGATGTGTACAGACGCGAATGTCATTGTCGATTGACCCGGCGTATCCAGCAGGCTGGTCCGCAATCAATGCCACGAGATAGCGACTGGCAAACTTGGTCATATAGACATCTTGTTGGGCTGACGAGATTGACACATGCTCTAGAAAGCCGCCTTGAACTCGCTGATCGTTGCGCAATTGGCGAATGAAGTCGTGGTAAAGACAGCTCGCAGCGGCAATCTCTATCATGATGGTCGATGATTCCTCATATCAATCCTGATCGCGGCCGCCCATGCTAGTTCAAATCGTGCATGCACGATAGAGCGCCCTATGGAGCAGTACTACGCTCATGGAGCGAGTCGGATGACTACCCTCAACGCTGCATCGGGCAG
>CAZGFN010000094.1:0-5971 GCA_964524945.1 uncultured Isosphaeraceae bacterium | reverse complement strand
CACTCAAAGTCGCCATTGAATAGTAGGTAGTCACTGCTGTGCCCGTGCCACTCCACTGGAGAGATCTGTGAACTCGTTGGGCTTGACTCACCGTGCGGGAATGCATAGACATCACCGTCAAAGGTCATCCCGTCAATCAGGTACTCCCATATCGGTGGTGGGCGGTACCCAGTACCCATATCGCAATGGCCATGGCGGTATGCCGACCCCCGATTAATACGATGCATCCTGCTTGCAGGGCCACTTGGGGGTGGGCCACCGTAGTTGCTGCCCCCATAGCAACATTCCCACCACCAGTCCGGCCACCAGTAACTGTCGCAATAGTCTCCTTCGTCTACGGTGCTGTAAATCGCTGTGTACTTGATGACGCCGTTACTTCCCTGCCACGCATCGAACACGTCATCTTCATACGGATCATTACTCAACGGCGCCACACCGCCTTCACCATCAAGGTAGATGACTTGAGTCGGATCAAATCCACTGAGTATCAGTCGCCTGACTGTTTCGCTGACAACGATCGATCCACGACTATGCCCAATAAAGTAGTCGCAATGCGCTGCGATTGAGTAATGCATCAACAACGTATACAACGCGTCGGAAGCAGCATACGCATAGCCGTCTGGTGCGAGTTGCGGATCCAGCGACAATAGGTCAACGAGCACCGACGTCTCAGACCAATCCCACAACAACACATGATGCTAGTCGGATTCAAATTCTGAAGGTGTCAGTGCAAACGTGTCACGATCTACCGTGTGAATGACGACCTCAGTTGACCCGCCAATGACATCGATCCGCTCCCCCAAGTCCCATTGCCACTGTTCATAGGGCTGGATCGCATCGAACGCCCCGCCAAACACAGCACCATACGAAATCACCGTCCACTTCCCCGGTTCTAGGTCATTGGTTCCGGCAAACACGCTGGCGGTGGGAAGAAACGCAACCATCGTCGCGAGAGCCACGACAATGCGCCGCCTGCTCATCGATCCAATCGCACTACATCTGCAACCGAATCGTCTGGACTGTGCACACATACGTACGACCATCGCCATCTCTCCAACGAGTCAGTCTAACTCACACCCCCCCCAACTCTCCACGATCACCAACAGATCCGACAGATCCACATCACAATCAAAGTCCGTATCCCCCGCGCAGCCCGCCAGCGAGCAATCCCACTCGCACTCGCCCCAGTTGCCAAGGGCGACCAGGAGGTCGACCAAATTGACTTCGCCGTCTGGCAGTGGTTGATCCGGGTCCGACGATGACATGTCCGCAGCGCATGTGGACCTCGCGTCCATCAGGCCGGTGCGGACATCACTGATGGTGACTGCACTGCCAGCCTCAGCATCGCCACATGCCATGCCAAACGAAATCGTGCACTGGCCCGGCGGGACCATGCGATCGAGGAAGACGTCAACGGCGTACACCTCCCCACCGAAGTATCGCTCGTCGCGAAATGCCTGCTTCCAGCCATCCACAAACAGCCATGTCACACCATCACATCCGTCGCCAACAGCTTGATAATCAAACCTGATTCGATTCACCGGTCCAAGATCGGACGTGTCTACCACAAATGACACCGACGGTGGAGCAAATCCCGCAGCAGCGGTCAGCGTTACAGTCATCCCACTTACTTCGACATTCGACTCCGGGTATGCGGTGTGGTTGATGTCTTCAAGAATCAACGTATCGTCCTCGCGCTCCGTCAAGATCATGCCGTCATGGTCGCCCAGAAAGCCAGGCGATTCACCTGGAAGCACATAGTTCTGCCCCTCCACCAAGCCCTACCACGCCCAATTCCAACCAGTCGACCACATGCCCAGAAAGCCGCCGAACAACCCATGATCCCCGACGATGGCATCGCACGGGCCACCGCTCACATCGACGGTCCGGTGATAGAAACAGTGCGGCCATGCATGGCTAGATAGGCACCCAAGCCCTCCGGCGTGAAGCGCGGTCACATCCACATTGACGCAGTGGTCGAACTGCGACTGCGTAAACCAATGACACGCAGCACTCCCTGATGTGTAATAGGAATCTGCATGATCGGCGAGTTCACCGCGATGCTCCGTAATCTCGGCAAGATCAAATGGCGTAAACGCGTCCAGATAGGTGCACTGGATGACGGCCGAAGCATTCTGCTGCTTCATGCCACTGGCAATTCCGTCGACGACAAAGGCGCCAAGGCTGTGGCCGATGAGGTGCAATTTCGTCACACCCTGGTCGTGCATCGAAACCCCAATCGAACGCCCACATGAGATGGCCTCGTCCATATTGGCAAATGGATCAGCTCGCCACCCCCAGTACACTGGCATCGCTTGCCATGTGTTGTCTGGAAACTCACCTTGAATCGCAGCAGCGAGTTCGTAGCCCCATCCCCCTGGCTCGGCAAAACTTGGAAGCGTCAATACTCCGTGAAGGATCAGGGTGACTTTGTCGACACCATCATCGAGATCGGTACCTGGGTAGGGCGGTGGCGGTGGGATAGGGGGGGGGAGTGCCTGTGCGCTCACACCACCCGATCCCACCACAACCCCAGCGGCCATCACGATGCCATACCACGTTGACTTCATTCAGCATTGCTCCTTAATTGCAACACCCGACGGCACTCACTCAACATCCACAGCGCCGATAGCCGTCGATCCCGGTTCAATCGGCTGACGCCCGGCCCATTCGAATGGCCACGCCATGCGGTAGATCTGCCAGTCGCCCGAATCCAAACCGCGACCTGCTTCGCGATTGGAGATGAAGTACAGGTAGTTGCCGTCAAAGGTCGGTACCGGGTACGTGTCGTACGATCGGTTGGCGGTCAATTGCCGCTTCTCGCCGCGGTTGGCACCATCGACGGCAAACACCCACACATCAAAGTTGTCCTCATGGGTGATGGGATCAACGGCATCCTGCGGCGCTGCGTAGATGATGTGCTGCCCATCTGGATGCCAACGTACACCTTCGATTCTCTTGGCATCCGTGTGCTTCACAGGGCGACTGCCACGTTTCCACGTCATCAACTTGTCGCGGTTCTTCTGCCGATCCCGGTCAACCCACAACAGTGTCGTGCCATCGGGCGACCAATCGGGACTGCGACCAGGGCCCAGAACAAAGGTTGGTACGCCCTGCTGCATGATCTTGATCCGCGGCGCTTCGCCGGCCATGTCGACACTGGTAAAGGCCACGGCGTTCGTGACCGGGTTTGTTGATGGCTCAATGTCCTGATAGCCGTCATTGGCTGTATGGGTCGCCATGCCGTAGGCCTGCGCCCCCTCGATCGACCAGATGTTGAAGTGACCGACTTCGCGATCCGATGTAAAGTAAATGGTCTTGCCATCGCCGGTATACGCCGGGTGCATATCGTGATTGGCCATGGGGTTGGTCAACTCCTCCTCGGTCATCTGGCCAGCAGACCACTGTCGAAGTTGCATCGCGTTGATATGACCGTCCGAATCACATTGTGGAATGGCGGCAATCACGTCTCCACTGATTGGATCGGTCGACAACCGTGTGACGACGAAGTCGTCCCCGCGGAAGTTCGTGATGGGAGACACCTTGCCCATGGATTGTTCTGTCTCGGCATCGGGCATCGTGTCGGCGAACACACTGCGTTCACGCACCTCAAGGCCATCATTACCCAGAACTACTTCCGTCAACACGGTCCGAACCACTCGCACACGATCAAATGCCACTTGCAAGGCAATCTCACCCTGCCCATTCCGATCGTCCATTGCCAACGTGCCAACATACGGTGCTTCGTCACGTCCGGGCTCGAGGGGATGGCCATCCACCTTGGTCGGAAAGTGCTTGGGGTATCGCACTTGCACCTGACAAGTTCCCCACGGTTCTGCGTTGTTGGATCGGCTGAAACTGATTTTCTCGGTACCTGGTCCCGTACGCACTTCCTTGCCGCGCAGCCAGACCGCCGCATCCGTCGGGACATTCAGGTGCACGGGTACTTCCCAGACCAGTGGCTCGAATTCGATGTTGAGCACAATGAGGCCGCTGGCATCGCATTGCGACTGCTTCAAGGTCGCAACATGCCCCCGTGCATCCTGACCCTTGGCAAGCGGATTGCCGTTGATGGCCTTCGGGCAGTGGTCCTGATACCGCACCTTCACCGAATGCGTACTCCACTTGCCGCTACTGGATCGTCGCGTGAAGTGCAATGGGATATGACCCGAACCCGTCTCGGCTGGCTGGTCATCCAGCCATACCTGGGCGCCGTCGGGAAGATTGAGTTGCAACCGAGCGTTGTGGTGGAGTGGAGGAAGCGTCAGATCGACGTCGAATGCGCTGGATTTCTGCGTGGCCTCACGCTGCGTGTAGGTTCGCCTTGCAGTCTCGTACCCAATCATGACCGCAGAGATCGTCATGGAAGGCTTTTCGTCGGTCCACCTGAGCGTGCCGTCCCACGGCGATTGGCCCTTGTTCGATCCGTTGACCCAGACATCGGCACCGGTTGGAATCGTCCGGACCGTCACCGTCCTCTGCGTGCCGCAGCCGACAAGCAGGGCCGCTCCCAACAAACCGGCGCACCACCAAGACGCGCCCGCCTGCTGCGTACCATTATCACGATTGTGCATCCACATCATGTAGCTTCTCCTGTACGCGTCATCGACGCGGTTTCCATGGTTCATAGATTGGTGACCCCGACGAGACGGGCGTTGGTTTTTCGGTGGCTTGCACAACGACCGGTGCTTCCGGTTCGGCGTCTGGTACGTCGGCGTCGTCCGCATCCGCAACCATTAGCGCCCCGTCCATCCACTGGCCACACCGACGTCCCCCGCCAGCGATGGTCATGCACCCATCGCCCTGTGGCACGAGCGGTACGAATCGCCCGGAATCCGACTCGGGGTAGGACTTGGCAACCGTACCGAGATACACCCGGCCATCGGGATAGTGAATACGCCCGAGCCCAGTCACCACGCAGCGTCCATGCTTCAGTTGATACTCGCCGCGACCCTCAAAGCGCTGGCCGTCGGCCTCGACATACACACCGGACCATGTCGAATGCTCCCCCGACCACTTCTGTAGAGGCATGGCCTGATCACCAAGGATGTAGATCTCCACCCGGCTCCCGCGGTCATCGGAGCAGATCAGCGGCCCAAAGCGACCTTCCGAGTGCACGGCCGACCGAGCGTCGTACTTCCAACCATCTTTGTACAGCACCTTGTTGGTTTGGGTCGAGGTAGCGGCGGTGGGGCGAGGGGGCGACGGCGTACTGGCACGCTTGGGCTGATGCACCGTCACCTGAGTCTGTCCAGCCTTGGCCACTTCCAGTCCACGCTGGTGGGTCGCTGCGAGATCGGCCAGATTGGCCAGCCCCGCCGCGTTGGCCGCTTGAGCTGCCGTGAATGCGCCCTTGGCCAGTTGGGTGGCCGAATGCGACCGCAGCCCCGCCGCAGCCACATGCCCCAACATGGCCGATCCACAGCCAAAACCCGCTGCAATCAGCATTAATGACAGCATGCTGGCCGGAATGGCCAGAGAACGCAGGGATGGTTTGAGAGATTCTGCCCGCACACTGAAGATGTGACTTCCGGCCCACAAAGCGCATAGATAGATGAAAACGTAGATTCTGTGGGTCTCAGAGTCGCCTCTGACGCATTGATCTGCGGCGGTTGCTTCAAGGCCACCGCCCCTGGAAGGATCCCACATGAGCACCTACTGGAATCGCATTCAGGAACTCTTCCATCGCGCATCGGCACTCAGCGGCCCCGCGAGAGAAGCCACCCTCGACCGAGGTGCCTCGGAGTTGTCCAGCATCGTGCAGCCAGTCAACACGCCACATGCCACGGTGGCGATGACTGCGAGTCGCCAGGTTCGAGGACGGTGCTCACACGGCCCCATCCCGGGACCGGTCAGGCCCGTTGAAGGCCCCCCCGCGCGATAGATCTGCTTTGATTCTGGACACAGCCTGAAGCGCTGCTACAGTTGGGACAACCGGTCAGGTGAGCAGCAGCCCACCCGACCGACGGCC
>CAZGFN010000093.1:0-5993 GCA_964524945.1 uncultured Isosphaeraceae bacterium | reverse complement strand
TGACCAGCCCAACCCAGCGAGCAGGTATGAGGACTTCAACGCCGATTGGCACGGTGACCTGCTCTACCAACACAATGTGGCGGGCTCGCTGCTGTGTTGGGTCTTAGGCATTGATGAAGATGGTGATGTGACAAGGACTACAAAAACCATCTACTCGGGCAATATTTCCTCCTACTCCATTGCGAGCATTCGGGATTTAAATGGCGATGGTTATACGGATTTCCTATGGCAACACAACACCACGGGCTCGCTACTCATCTGGTACTTGGGCGAAGATGGCGATGGCAATGTGACCCGCTTGACGAAAACGCTGTACAGCGGCAATATCAGTTCGTACAGCATCGTCTGTGTACGGGATCTTGATGGCGATGGGGATGCCGATGTTCTGTGGCAACACAACACTACAGGCTCGCTGTTGGTGTGGTATCTCGGAGTTGATGGTGATGGCAATCCGACACGCACCAGCAAGACCCTCTACAGCGGTAATATCTCATCCTATTCCATTGTTGATGTAAGCGACTATGACGGCGATTGGGATGCCGATATTCTGTGGCAGCACAACACCTCTGGTGCGCTGCTGCTGTGGTATCTCGGAGTTGATGGCGATGGCGAACCGACACGCGTCAGCGACGTGCTTTACAGCGGCAATATCTCTTCGTACTCCATTGTGGCGACCAATGACTACAACGGAGATGGCGTCTCAGACATTCTGTGGCAGCACAACAGCACTGGTTCGCTGCTGCTGTGGTATCTCGGCATAGATGGCGATGGCGAACCGACACGCATCACCAAGACCCTCTACAACGGCAACATCTCGTCGTACACGATCGTCGGGTGTGGTGACATCAATGCAGACGGTTCTGTGGATCTAGTCTGGCAGCACGTTACCAGTGGCTCGCTCATTGCGTGGTTCCTCGGAATGGACGGAGATGGCAATCCTACTCGCGAAACAAAGATGGTCTACGACGGCAATATTTCGTCGTACAGTTTGGTAACCGACACAATGTTGCTGAACATGGGGCAGAATTAGTTTCTCGGGCTGCTCCATTTGCCCCTTGTCCAATTTTCAATTCAACGGATCCGCTCCCACCCTTGGGGGCGGATCCGTTGCATTGCACTGCCTAGGGAGAGGGCAGATGGCATTCCGGTCAGATGTCCAGAGGCCGGTGCCTGCCTGAGAACTTGGATATCATGCCTCGACTGTGAGCCACCAACAGATGATTGACTGCGTTGGGGATGGGCCGATGGAATCGACTTCGACGGATGACTGTAAGGAGTCCCAGGACATCGCCTCGACCCATCGGGATGCCGATGTCGTGGCCCCTCGCGTATCCCTTATTACGCCCATCTTCAATGAGCAGGAATCCATTGCGCGTCTCGTGCTAGCCCTGCGTGAGGTCATGGACGGCTTGGCCCTGCCCTATGAGGTCATCGCCATTGACGACGGCAGCGAGGACGACTCGTTGTCCTCTCTTCTGGCGGCCGCGAGCGAGTGGCCCGAACTTCGAGTTGTCGAGTTTCGCCGAAATTACGGACAGACCGCGGCAATGATGGCGGGCATCGATGAGGCCCGAGGCGAGGTCATCGTGGCGATCGACGCGGACTTGCAGAACGACCCCTCCGATATTCCACGGCTACTGACGTTGATTGACGAGGGCTTTGACGTCGTCTCAGGTTGGCGCAAGCGGCGGCAGGATGAGTCAAGCCGAATGTTCGTCAGCCGCATGGCCAATCGGATCATTTCACGCGTATCCGGTGTGACGCTGCACGACTTCGGCTGCACGCTCAAGGCGTATCGCCGCAGCGTGCTCGATGGAATGCGTTTGTATGGGGAAATGCATCGATTCGTTCCGATCTACGCTTCATGGGAAGGTGCCAAGGTGACGGAGCTGGAGGTCCTGCATCATCCACGGACGGCTGGCCAGTCGAAATACGGAATGGGCCGCATCCTTAAGGTGTTGCTCGATCTCATGGTGGTGCTGTTTTTCTCACGCTATCTCACGAAGCCGATCTATGTCTTTGGTGGGTTCGGGTTGCTCGCAATGATGTTGTCCGGGCTGGGATTTGTTGCAATGCTCGCGCTGCGGATCTTCGGCGGCGTGTCGTTCATCGAGACACCGTTGCCACTGATGACCAGCATGATGTTGCTCGTTGGAATACTGTGCATTCTGATGGGCCTGCTTGCCGAGATCACGGTCAGAACCTACTTTGAGTCACAGGGCCGAACCGCGTATCGAATCAACGCGATTCACCGAGGTGAGATGGGCAACGACTGATGTGCGGCATTGCTGGTTTCTTCGGGCCTGGCGATGAGCATGACCTCGGGCGAATGACCGACGTGCTCACGCATCGAGGTCCGGACGACCAAGGCATCTGGTGGAGCGAGGAATTGCACGGGGGTCTGGGGCACCGACGCTTGGCGATCCGTGACATTGCGGGTGGTCACCAGCCGATGTGGAATGAAGACCATACGGTGGCGGTTGTATTCAACGGCGAGCTCTACGACATCAACCCCCTTTGGAGTCGTTTGGTGCAGGCTGGCCATCAATTTACGTCCGATCACAGCGACACCGAAGTGCTGGTGCACGGCTGGGAAGAGTGGGGCGAGTCGCTGCCGAGCATGCTCAATGGCATGTTCGCGTTTGCCGTGCTGGATCTGAGGCGGCGCACGTTGTTTCTCGCCCGGGACCGATTCGGTGAGAAGCCGCTGTACTGGGGGCGGCAGGGTGATCTGGCGCTGTTCGGATCTGAGTGCACATCACTTCTGTGTCACTCACACTTTTCGCCGGCGTTGGACGAAGAAGCTATCGAGCGGTACTTCGCTTGGGGCTACATCCCATCGCCCCGGTCGCTCTATACCGACATTCGAAAACTCGAACCAGGATCGTCGCTGCTGCACGATCTGTCCACTGGCAAGGACACCATCACCAACTGGTGGCGATTTCGAATTGAGCCAGACGCGGGCCCGCTGGAACGGCCCCAGCATGAATTGGAGGCGGAATTTCGCCGCTTGATGAATCAAGCGGTGGATCGCCGGCTGGTCAGTGATGTGCCCATCGGCGTGTTCCTGAGTGGAGGGCTCGACTCCAGTACGGTGTTGGCTGCAGCTTGCGAGTCCATGCCCGCTGAACGCATTCGGGCCTTTACGGTGGGTTTCGAGGAGGCGTCCTATGACGAATCCGATTCGGCCGCCTTGGTAGCCAAACACTTTGGCGTGCAGCACGACGTGGAGATGCTTCGGCTGTCTGACGCCATCGCCGATGTTCCCGGAGTGTTGGAGCGAATGGACGAGCCGCTGGCGGATGCGTCGGTGCTTCCGACTTGGCTGCTGAGTAGATTCACTCGGAAGCATGTCACCGTTGCACTGTCCGGCGACGGGGGCGATGAGTTGCTCGCGGGTTACGATCCGTTTGCCGCCTTTGCGCCCGCGTCGATCTACCACGCGATCATGCCCGATGTACTTCACCGAGGCTTGGAGGCGGTGGCCCGTCGGCTTCCGCGATCCAATCGCAACATGAGTCTCGACTTCAAGATCAGACGTACGCTCATGGGCTTGCGACATGATCCGAGCCTCTGGTGCCCTGTCTGGATGGGGCCGCTCGATCCAGCGGTTCGCGGTCGGTTGTTCCAATCGCAACGCCCGATCGAGACACTACTTGAGCCAGCGATCCAGCGGTGGGAGCAGGGGCGGGGGCTTAGCCGCCTCGAACGTGGTCTCGACTTCTTTACTCGCTTCTATCTGACCGAGGACATCCTGCTCAAGGTCGATCGGGCCACCATGATGTCGTCGCTTGAGTCTCGCGCCGTATTCCTCGACAATGATCTTGTGGACTTTTGCAGGACGCTTCCGATTGGCCTCAAGTATCGGCGCGGCGTTCGAAAGTATCTGCTTCGTCAAGCGTGGAGGGATGTGCTGCCAATGGAAATCATCGATCGGCCCAAGAAGGGTTTTGGCATTCCGTTGGCGCAATGGTTGCGTGATCTGCCGTCGCCCGCTGACGGCATCGACGTGCCGGGGCTTGATCGGTCCGCGATGATGACGATGTGGGATGAGCACAGGGCCGGACGGGCCGATCATCGACTCGCCATCTGGGCTTGGTTGTCCCTGCAAGGTGTGCTTCGAAACCATCGGCGAGTTCAGGCTGATCGACGAGAGGTGGCCGTCCATGGATGAGCATGCATTCGCCGTCGAGGCGAAGGTCGAAGCAACCCACTGGTGGTTCGTCGGTAGAAGGCGACTCTTTGCGAGAGAAATCAATCGACTTGGTCTCGATCGCACCGCTCGAGTGCTCGACATCGGAACGAGTACGGGGACCAATTTACGCATGTTGCGGGATCTAGGATTCGTCAACGTCGAGGGACTGGATCCAAGCGAAGCGGCGCGGCAGTGGTGCCTGGACAAGAATCTTGGTGAGGTCACGCAGGGCGATGTTCGGCAGATGCCTTTCGACAACGGCACGTTTGATCTGGTCTTGGCCACGGATGTACTTGAGCATGTCGATGAAGACGATGTTGCCGTGAAGGAGATCACAAGGGTTCTCAAGCCTGGTGGGCGGGCGCTGGTAACCGTTCCAACGTTCAAACTGCTGTGGGGGATTCAGGATGACCTAGCACACCACTATCGACGCTATCGCAAGGGGCAGTTACTAGCCCTGCTCAAGCAGGGGGGGCTGCGGAGCACCAGAGCGTATTATTTCAATTACGTGCTCTTTCTTCCGATCCTGATAGCACGACGAATTCTTCGCACCTTCTCCCGCGAGAAGCGAAGTGAAAATGAGATCAATGGTCCCATGATCAATCGCATTCTGACCTTTGTGTTTCGAGTGGATATTGCGACGTCGCCCTTTCTTCGTCCGCCGATGGGGGTATCGGCGCTGGTCGTAGCTGAGCGGGAGGTGTCATCGTGACGACGGCCGTGCTTGAAACGTCAATTGGAGCGGATGGGTCGCTCTTCCGATCTCCTTCGGATGGCGGGCCATTGACATCTTTTGATGCTGATACGTGTATGGGGGCCGACGGCACGACCTACGCGGTGACGAAGGAGGGCATTCCACTGTTTGCAGCGGAGTTCATGTCCGACGATGCCCGTGTCCAAGAAGCGCACTATGACCGGGTTGCCGAGGCTTATGTTGCGAATCTCGGCTATCCGCATACGCAGGAGTACATGGGTTTTCTTGATCGAGTGCTTGATGAAGCGACGGGCGAAGACGATCTAGGGACTGTTGCGGAAATCTGCTGCGGCCATGCTGAGGCGATACATCGTTATCAAGATCGCATCGACGTTGCGGTGGGCATCGACATCTCCACAGAGATGCTTCGGGTGGCACAGCGTGAAAACCCTGGGCCAAGGCGGTATTTCGTGCAAGGCGATGCGACGCGGATGCCTTTGGCGGGAGCATGTTTCGACACAGTGTTCATGCTCGGGGGCATTCATCATGTCAATGATCGACCAGGACTGTTCGCGGAGATTGCGCGGATCCTTAAGCCAGGTGGGCGGTTCATCTTTCGCGAGCCGCTCAATGATCTCCTTCCTTGGCGGATGATGCGGGCGGTTGTCTATCGATGGTCACCCGCCCTCGATGCCGACACCGAGCGACCGCTTCGTTGGACGGAAACGGTGCCGCTGCTGGAGGAGGTCGGTATTGGTGTGGATCGTTGGCGTACCGAGGGCTTTCTTGGGTTCTGCCTGTTCATGAATAGCGATGTGCTAGTCGTGAACAGGTGGCTACGGTTTGTGCCGGGAATTCGCATGCTGACTCGCGGGTTCGTGCTTCTGGATCGAGCAACTGGGAAGCTGCCAGGTTTGAAGGGTGGCGGCTTACAAGTAATTTGCACCGCTATCAAGAAGGTCGATCAATGAAGACAACACTGCTGATGGTTGCGATGATTGTGTGCACGATCGGGGCAAATCTGCTTCTGAAAGTCGGCGCAGAAGTGCCGACCGAACGTCGAATCATCGGCGGGTTGATCAGCATGCCTGCCTTGGTTGGCAT
>CAZGFN010000092.1:0-6085 GCA_964524945.1 uncultured Isosphaeraceae bacterium | reverse complement strand
GTTGGTTGATGCGCTGCTCCAGTTGCAAGCAGGACTTGAGTCGGTGGCACTCGATCTTCGATCAGGCTTGGAAGCCGCCGACCGCAATCTCAACCGTGCGGTTGAATCGATTCTACACGGAACCGATGAATCAACGCCATCACTCGGATCGTTTGAAGGCACCCTCGGAGTGTTACAGAAGACCGTTCGCGATGTAGAGACTCGGCTTCTTGCACTTGCAGCGGTTCCTAACGATGTTGCGATCTCAACCTTGCTTCTTCGATCTCATCTTGAGAATCACCACGTCGCGGGGTACTGTCCTGACCAATGGTTGTCCGAAGCGGAGGGAATCCACGACGGTGAACGGTGCTACCTGCTCGGATGCGGCCCCAGCCTGAGTACACTGGATCCCGAATTGCTTCGTGGCCATGTCATCATGGGGGTGAATGGCACTGCAAAGCACAAGGGTTTGCGCTTGGACTATTTCATGACGGTGGGGGATGTTTGGTGGAAACAGAATCGAGATGTTCTTGACACAGACCTCTGCGAAGTACGTCGCTTCCTGCCGCCATTCGTTCAACAGGACGATTCCCGCTGGCCGACCTCGCGAATCCGTGTCACAACTTCATATGAAGCCAAGGCCACCGGCAAGGCCACGCCGATGGCGTTCAGCCATGACGTCTCGCGGCTGGTACACCTCGGAGGAACAGTTATCTTTCCTGCTCTTCAGGTACTGCATCACCTGGGATTCTCCGAGGTCATCCTGCTCGGCGTGGACCACGATTATGCGCAGGATATGAACCTGGACAATCATGGCTTCGTCTCGTCAGAAGAACTGAACCACTTCGATCCTGACTACTATGACCAACCAACACCCATTCACTGCGACGTACTTGGGATGGAACGCGCCTACGCACTAGCGGATGAAGCTTTTCGACAGTCAGGACGAATCATCATGAACGCAACACCTGACTCTAGGTTGGACATCTTCCAGCGAGTGGACTTGGCGGGGATTTGCACCTGCCCTGTCAACTCGAGGACAGAACCGGCAGCATCCCAGCCGGATGGAGAGACCACTTGACGGCTGCCACCCACAGCTGCGGGGTCGCCGCTTTCCTGCCTGTCAAGGGGCAGAGTGATCGTGTGGCCAACAAGAATATCCGGTCCTTCAGCGGCGAACCATTCTTTCTGTTCACGCTCCGCAAACTGCTTCGGTGTGATGCCATTGACGCTGTGTTCATCGACTCCGAAGACGAGACGATTCTTCATCTTGGCGAGCAGTTGGGCGCCATACCACTTCCTCGAGATCCGAGCCTGGCGACCAATCAAACAGATGGTCACGAGTTGTTCTGGAACGAAGTGCGACAGGTTGATGCCGACATCTACGTCCAATCCCTGTGCACAAGCCCCTTTGTCCGCACAGAAACCATGACGCACGCAATCGAGATGGTCAGATCGGACACATCGATCGACAGTGTTGTGCTCGGTCACCAAGGTGCGGAGTATCGCTGGGCCGACGGACATCCTGCCTATGGAGATCGAATTCCAAACAGCGTTGACCTTCCCACTGACGAGATAGAAGGAATGTCACTCTATGTCGTTCGCGGAGATGTGGCCAAGCGGACCAAGCGGCGAATCGGGGAGCGGCCACGGATGATTCACGGCGAACCGATCGAATTGATCGATGTCAATACAGAAGCCGATTTTTCGCTGGCAGAGTGTGTGGCAACGGGACTCCGCTCTTCGGAAGCGCGGCGATTTCGCTTTCTGAATCTGTTTCTGAGCACTGCCATGCTGTCGGATGTATTGGATGAGTTCGGGCACGATGGCGTCTTGGCGAATGAATACTCACCAAACTATCCTGAAGCAAGATTGTTTGGACGAGCTCGGCCAATCAGCATTCGAGCGTGCGAACCTGATGAAAATGCGGTAGGAATCTACGACGCGCTTCAGTCCTACCAAGATGTGGTCAGCAATGACGTCATTGTGCTCCAAACCGACTTGCCCGACTATGCATACTTTGGCGAACTCAACATGACGTTGGCGATGCGATGTGGTGCCATAGGTGCTGTGATCGGCGGAACAACCCGTGACAGTCGGCAAACCAGCGAGGCGGGGTTTCCGGTGTTTGCCAAAGGAACAGCCTGCCGTGATATCAAGGGCCGAGGCACCGTACGTTCCATGAACATGCCAATCGAACTTGATGGCATCACCATTGAACCGGATAATCTCGTAGTGGCAGATTCCGACGGTATCGTGGTTGTTCCAAGAAGAATCGAAGATCAGGTTCTTGCTCGCGCCATCGACATCGTCCGAACGGAAAGTAACATAATGGCCGATGTTTGCCGAAACGTAGATATCGCTCGCCTCATCGAACGGCATGGATTCTTTTAGAGCAGGGACTACGTCGTGAGATCAAAGACAGCACAACTCAGAACACAAGTATGGATGGCTGGATCCATCGAGCGGAAACTCGATGTCCTCCGAGACGCATACAATGGCGAACGTGGCTGGCTCTTGACCTGCGGCCCTTCAATCAATGACATTCCGGCAGCTGATCTGGCTCGCAAACTAGAGGGCGAGCTCGTCATTTCGGTCAAGCAAACATTGGATCTGCTTGGTGGATGCGCAGACTTTCATCTGCTCAATTCATGGAACATGAGGCGGTATCAGTATCCATCGAACGGGCCGATCATCTTGATGGAGCGAGGACCAGAAGACCCCCCGATCCCCGAGGTCAACTGGGACCTCTGTTTTCCGATCACCGGTGTTGATCCATCAATGCCACGGAAAGTGCGATTGGCGAATCGACTGGCACAACGCCACAACTTTGAGGACTACCTTTTCGATCGAGGCCTAGCACGTCCGTGGGGCCCGGGCGTCGTGTATGAATTGGGTATTTATCTTGCCGTCCACTTGGGCTTGTCGGAACTGATTTCCGTCGGCTGGGACATCGGCGAACGTAGCACAACCCACATGGAACACTTCTACGATGGCGAACAACCGCAGAGTCTGAAGAAGTTTGCCAGAGGTTTTTATTCACCAGATTCTTCCAAGCCGGCCGGAGAGTTGTTCAATCAACCGGGCTACTACCAGTCTGAAGTGGATGTCATTGCCGACTCGACAGGTGCCTGCCATGCGTGGCTTGCCCGGCACGGCGTCGCGTTGTCGGTCGTATCAGATCGGAGTTTGTTGGATGAGTGTGTCCCGCGCAGAGACTTCGCCTCCATCCCGACCAATCCGCCAGAACAGCAGAGCGAACAGGCGGCCGAACAGGCGGTCAGCATTCCATCACACTGCAGCGTCGCCGCAGAATTGAGCAGCAACTGCCACCTGCCCGACGAGAGTCTCAACAGACGTCCCATTGCGATCTTCTGCTGGCACGGAGATCTTGATCGAGATCGAGGCGGTGGAACAACCGTGGCCATCGATCGACTGAAGCACCTTGTATCGCTCGGTCTTGAAGTACATCTCATCTCTCGAACGCCGAAGACCAGTGAATTTGAAGCGATCTGCGATCATGTGTGGCTTTTCGACGAGTCGATGCCCACCCAATTGCATCGGTATCTCACCAGACGACTCTCAAGGAGTCGTGCTGGCCGCATGCTGCTCAAGATCGAGAAGGCGAGTCGCAATCGCCTCAAATCACTGCTTGTGGGTGAAGAGGAGGTTGTTGCTGAAGTGGGCACCCGCATGCGGGAGCAACAGTGGGAATTCGAGCATTCCACATTCCGGACTCGTCAAAACAGCGCATTTCATGCTGGCGCTATTCATCTCATCGATCGGTTGGCACCAGATCTTGTCATCGTCTCATTTGCATGGAACGCGCCCATTCTCGATGCCTGCTCGGAGGGCACGCTCAAGATCATCGACACACATGACATTCAACATCGCCGCGCCGTCATTGCCGCGGAAATGGGCGGCGATCTATCCGATCGCGCCTGTAGCAAGGAAGAAGAAATCGTCGCTCTGCGACGAGCAGATGTGCTTTTGGCGATTCAACCAGGCGAACAAGCCATACTGCAATCGATGTGTCCAGATGCCAGGGTTGTATCTGCAGGCCATGTTCCAAGCGTGCGTGAGTTGATTGGATCCCCGCCGAATTCGATGAATCTGCTATTCATCGCCAATAAGTACGATCCTAATATCCGTGGACTCAGAGAGTTCCTGCGTGATGATTGGCCTCAGCTCCGTGACACTGGCGCGACATTGACTGTGGTTGGGGATGTCTGCGGCGAATTCACGAGCCCGGTATGCGGCGTTTCATTTCTCGGGCGCATTGACAACCTGGATGGGGTGTACGGACAGGCAGCCGTCGTACTGAATCTGGCCACCTACGGAACTGGACTGCCGATCAAGACCATCGAAGGGCTTGCACGTGGCAAAGTAGTTCTCTCCCGAGAAGAGTGTCTCGAAGCGAATCTCACTGATGCGCCCCTTCTTCGCTTCCGCTCAGGTGGCGCAATGGAGGCGATTGGTGAATTGCTCAGCAAGCCACCGCTCCGACATGATTATGAAGTGGCGGCGTGGGAGTATGCAAACGATCGCCTCTCTGAAGAGTGCATTTATCATGAACTAGACGAGTTATTGCTCGGAGAGGACTTGGCACCAACACGATTGCAGTGGCAACTCCCGACAGGTTTTGGCACACAAGTGGATGACTGATCAATAAGTGCTGTGGCCACCTGATTTCGGACCGATCCCATGACGACTCAAGATACTCCAACATGAAAGTGCTGATCACCAATCTGGCACGCATCAGTGACACGGAAGCGAAGTTCTTCAGAGAACTTGTGAAGAGCTTTCACAGGTCAGGGTGGGATGTCACGTTTTGGAGCACTGTCCCTTGCCCCAAAGTCGGCTGCCCACACATCCCGTTCGATTGGGATCTGGGCAAGGCCCTACGTAATGAGCGTAAGGCGAAGGTATGTCATGATGCCATCGCGGCGCGCGTAGATCGTGACAAGTGGCTTCCGCGGTTACAGCGGCTCATCAAGCAAACATGGTCGGTGGGTGAAGAATCTCGAATACTCGAGCACCTGATCACGTTCTCACACACGCTATTGGATAGCGAGCAGCCGGACTTACTGCTTTCTTGGAATCCACACTGTCCCCACACAGGTGTTGCGGCCGACCTGTGCCGCATGCGGAGTATTCCAACGGCGCTCATCGAGCGTGGCATGCTGCCCGATACGTGGTATCTGTCGCAGGGAGGTCTGATCGGCCATGACCCTACCGCAGGTCGTACGCTTGCCGAACTTGGATTTTCTCGCGATGAGCAAACGCGATTTCGAAAAGTTGGTCGTGATTACATCAACAGCGACGCTAGCAGTTTTCGCGACCGCGAAAAATATGATCAACAAGATGGTTCAAGAATTCTTGATCGATTAGAGTTGGAAGCACTCGTACGAGGAGGCCCTCGGGTCGTGTTCTTCCCACCCGATGACGGCACCGTAGGATTCACACCCCCCAATCACGCCGACCGCCGGGCGAGTCTGCCGAATCACACCAGCAGCCTCGATGCAAGCCTCGCCATCGCACATCAAACCGACGGAATGGTCGTATTCAAACCACATCCATCATGGAAATCTGATTTGGACGCGCAAGATGCCCCGGCAAACCATCACATCATCGACTGCGACTACAACCAGCTCATCGAGTGGAGCGATGTGGTCGCCGGAAGCGGAAGTGGCCTCCAATTGCTGTCGCTCATTCGCGGCAAGCCCGTCGTGTCGGTTGGCAACGATGTGCTTTGCGGCAAGCGTATTTGCCATGAACCAGATCCAAGCCAACTCGGCGCAGCGGTAGTGGCAGCAGCGAGTGCTTCCACTGCAACGCACACATCAGATCTAGAGGAGTTCGTGGGTTGGCTACTGTGCAGACACTGCGTCACCCTCGATCCCCATGGAAATGGATGGCGAACCGCGGAACAAGCGGTCTTGTCACTGCTGAAAGATTTCGACCTCAAAGCCGGGAATGCGGGTGACGGAATACTTGCTGGCTGGCAGGAATCGCATGCCAATACCGGAATGACGTTGGATTTTAACAATCCACGGTATCGGTTTGCGCTGCTGGACGTCGATCACACACTACTGCTCTGCAACAG